>JAGCMR010000012.1 GCA_017646305.1 Spirochaetaceae bacterium | reverse complement strand
TATTTACTGAACCGAGAAAATCCTTCAAAGCTACAAGCCCAGTCCACCACCAGAAGCTGCAATGGATGAAAGAACATACTAAAAACAATACAAAAAGCCATAATTTTTACTGCCCCAATTTGCGGAGTCAGATGTGCCAAGATAATGCCAGGAATGATAAATACCACAATACCCATCAATACAACGAATACTGTTTTTTTGAAACCCATAGAACACCTCCTTGTTACTGTTTATATTTCTAGTATACAAATAGAAGTGTCCTAATAAGTGATACACAAAGAAAAAAATTGATTTTTTAGTACAATGTTCCCATGGCAGCAATTTCCTGTCGTACCGCTTCTTTAAGCTCAGGAGGATTAAGTACCAAAACCTTGTGGCCAAAGGACATGACCCAATGAAGAATCTCATCAAACTGATTTGTTTCAAAGGTAAGTAACACTCGGCCATCCTCTTGCTGGCAACATTCTTGTCCCACATGCCACTGCCGCTCAAGAATATACGTATGAACTTCTTTGGAAAAAAGCAATTCCACAGTAAACCGCTTTCCCTGAGCCCACACTCCAAAGTCTGGATCCACGTAATGATGTATATCAAAGCTTTCGTCCCACACAAAGGGTTCTTGTACACTCATATTTTGAATGCGAGCCATGTTATACACTCTAAATTCCTGATGACGATGACAATATCCTAAAACATACCAGTCTCCCCGCTGACACAAAATCTTGTAGGGATTGAACCGACGCTGAATATATTCCTGTCGTTTAATAGAACGATAGGCAAAATCAAGGTTTTTTCGCTCCTGAATTCCTTCTAGCACCTTAAAAAATACTTCTTGATCAATCTTTGGCTGAGGATTAGAAATAAAATGAACTTGAGATGCATTAAAGCTCGTAGAAACAGCCACATCCTTTGGCAGCATATCAAGCATTTGCTTCATAATTGACCCAAACACACTTTCTAGGGGAGTTCCCTTGTACTGCTCCATTAAAGGCAGAATAATATGCAGAGTAAAAAGCTCTCCCTCCGTCAACAAAAAGCTGGGAATGGTATAATTTTCGTCACTAAAAAAATAGCCCTTATGCTCTTTGGAATATTCCAAGGGAACCATATACCTGTCTTTGAGAAAATCAATATCCCGCATCACCGTGCTACGGGATACTTCAAATCTTTTGCGAAAGTCTGTGGTATTGGGATACTCCCCCTGCTTTACCATGTTCACAATCTGAAGCAACCGTAGCTGCCGAGCCTTATCCTCCCGTGTGCCCTTTCCGTCACTAGAGTTCACTCTTTCTTTCCCCTCCTATTTTTGATTTTATATAAATTTACCCTTCTCAATAAAATTAATTTAAGGTATAGTATCAAAAGCGTCAATGCAACAGGAGGACAAGGTGAAAAAAATTGTTTTATTTGTATTCATCAGCATTATATTGATTTGTATAGGTTGTGATTTATCATTTTTGCAAAAAATAGACACCCTACAAAAAACTTCCTCCCAAACGGAACAAACCGCAGACAATGCCCAGCAAGATACCATCCAGCCAGGACAAGTTCCTGTCAATCCCGAGACAGGGGAAGATACAGACGATTCCCAGTCAGGTACCTCCCAGCCAGGACAAGATCCTGTCAATCCCGAGACAGGAGAAGATACAGACGATTCCCAGTCAGGTACCTCCCAGCCAGGACAAGTTCCTGACAATCCCGAAACAGGAGAAGATACAGACGATTCCCAGTCAGGTACCTCCCAGCCAGGACAAGTTCCTGACAATCCCGAAACAGGAGAAGATACAGATAATCCTCAGCAAGATCAAAATGAGACCACTGTTGAATCTCAAAATACCATTGATTTCTCCTACACCATCACTGGAAGAGACATTACACTGACTCCTGTAGTGTCTTGGAAGGGAGTGAACGTAAATAATCTTACATATTTTTGGATGACTTCAGATGATATCTCCTATGACAAGAATCCAACATTCACTATACCAGAAGGTGCTACTGCTACCACGGTAACACTGCAAATTTACAATGAAAAAACTCTACTTGGAGAGGTAAGCAAAAAAATTAGTATTTCAAATACAGCGGAACCAACTCCCATTAAACTCTTAAATTTTAACAACGATGCCAACCATCCTGACAAAAATCCTCAATATATGTATTTTGCATTGCAAATTAAAGGTACCTCAACTCACGGCACCTTCCTCAGCACAGGACATAAGAAAAATGGAGTCCCCTCGGATGCCTATCCTCGTTCCGTGCAATATGAACATGATATAGGGGCAACAGACCGATATACCTCTATTTATGCTGAAAACACACCTGACTTGCCAAACTTAGGAGTAGGTTATACAGAAGCAACAGGATTTGGTAACAAGGATGGAACAAGTTTTCACATGCCCTTTTATTTTGGTGATAATAAATGCAGGGTACAAATAATTAATGGTAAATCTTCCCTACAATACACATTTGCAAACTTTGTGGTTTGGGACACTACGGTAGATAGCTTCCTAGGTAACTGGGGCTATCCAGTTCTCATACGGCTTCCTTCTGCCGACCCATTAATAATCACAATTCCTATGGATACATATAATCCATCCATACATAAGAACATTGCCTTGCTTACCGTCACATTTAACGATGATGCACAGAAGCACGATTTTAAATATTCCATACGGTTTGATGGATTTGAGCCCAAATAACTAGAATCTCAGCTAGTTTTGACTTTTTACAGGCTTAGTCTGTAGGCTTTTCCTTCTTTCCTACTCGTTGGGTGGGATATTTCCCACCCAATTTTTTAAATTTTGTATAAATTACTCTTCTCAATAAAGAAAAGCCATTGTATACTGTATAAAGGTTTTACTATACTAGGAGAACAAGGTGAAAAACTGTATTTTGAGTGTATGTATTAGCATAATGCTAATTTTTATAGGCTGTGAATTATCATTTGATAATACCCAGCAAGATCAAAATGAGACCACTGTTAAATCTCAAAATACCATTGATTTCTTCTACAGCATTAATCAAGACAACAGCATTAGCCTCACCCCTGTAGTGTCCTTGGGGGGAGTTGAAAAAGACAATCTTCTCTATTCTTGGTTACATGCTGATGGTCAAGAGTTAAAAAAAAATCCAACTATTACTGTAGGAGAAGGAGCTACATCCACTTCAGTAACACTCTATGTTTTTAATGGAGAACGGAAAGAAGAAAACGTACTTGGAATAACAAGCAAAACCATTAGCCTTACTGGAACCTTCCCTACAGATTCAACAACAGAATCTGGTCTAAAGAAACTCTTCCTGTTTGCTAAAGAGAAGAGTAATAGTAAGCATCCTGATGATAATCCTAAGTATATGTATTTTGCATTGCAAATTAAAGGCACTTCAAAACACGGGACCTTCCGCACAGAAGCTACAAAAGATGGTCAATTTACCTATGCCTATCCACGGTCCGTGCAATATGAGCATCCATCTTCTGAGCAAGACCGCTATACCTCCATGTATGCCCAAGCCACACCTACCCTATCAAGCTTGAATGTAGGTTATGACGACAAAACAGGCTTTGGTGACGAGGATGGAAAAAACTTTTCCATGCCCTTTTATTTAGGTGACAATAAATGTAGGATAAAAATGAATGGTACATCCACTCTACGGTACTCTTTTGCAAACTTTGTAGTTTGGGACACTGTAGTAGATACCTTCCTAGGAAACTGGGGATGGCCAGTGCTGATACGGTGCCCTTCTTCAGCTCCATTAACAATAACAATTCCTATGAATGAGTATGATGAAAAGAAACATAAGAACATTGCCTTGCTTACCGTCACCTTTAACGATGATGTAAAGAAGACCGACTTTGAGTATACAGTAACCTTTGATGGATTTGAGCCCAAATAACTAGAATCTCAGCTAGTTTTGACTTTTTACAGGCTTAGTCTGTAGGCTTTTCCTTCTTTCCTACTCGTTGGGTGGGATATTTCCCACCCAATTTT
>JAGCMR010000103.1 GCA_017646305.1 Spirochaetaceae bacterium | reverse complement strand
TTCTTAGCAGAGGTTTTTCCTGTGTTTAGCCAAGCTGAGGCCCGCAGTCTCCTTAAACAGCAGAAGGAAAAGTATGAGGATTCTACCCACGTGGTTCATGGCTTTGTGCTGGGGCCTGCTGCAGAGGTTTTAGGTATGTCTGACGACGGAGAACCTGCGGGAACTGCGGGGCGACCAGTGCTAGATGTGTTAAAGGGAAGAAATTGTACCAATATTTTGCTGACAGTAACTCGCTGGTTTGGTGGCACGCTACTGGGAACAGGTGGCTTGGTAAAGGCCTATGGCGACAGTGCCAAGGCAGTGCTGAATGTTGCCAGCTTTCATGAATTGGTAGTTCGTCGTTCCTTTTCCTTTGGGGTGGACTATGATCAGTACCAGCTGGTAAAGCGGTATATTCAAGCTCCTGAGTTTACCAATCTTACAGAAGATTTTGGTGCACAGGTTATTTTGTCTGGCTTTGTGGAAGCTCCCGCTGCCTCAAACTTGGCTTTGTTTGTAAAGGATTTAACCAAGGGTGCTGTGGTGGTGGAGCTTGGTGAAGAAGTCTATATGTGAAGGATAAAAGGAGTGTGTGGTGGGTCAGCCAAAACTGTTTAGAATCATAGACAAGGCGATTTTTGAATACAAAATGATTGAAGAAGGGGACAGAATCCTCATTGGTGCTAGTGGTGGCAAGGATTCTACAGCTTTGGTGGAGTATTTTGCCCACAGAAAAAGACAAGGACGGGAGAATTTTGACTTTACTGCCCTCCACGTGTCCACAGAAATTGCTCCTCCCTTTGACCCTGGTTTAAAGCAACTTTTTGCCAGCTGGGGAGTGGAGCCAGTAACCATTCCTGTAGGAGTGCTGGAACGCCTTAAGCCTGGTCGCTCCATGAATTGCTGGTGGTGTTCCACCCAACGTCGTACGGAGTTAAACGAATATGCCATGGCTCATGGCTACAACAAAATCGCCCTGGGTCACCATCTTGATGACATCCTCGAAACCCTTTTAATGAATGCCTTGGGAAAGGGGGAACTTTCTACCATGCCACCTCGGCTCAAGTACGAAAAATATCCTGTTACCATTATCCGCCCCTTGTGCTTTGCCGACGTGGAAACCATTATTGCCCACGCTCAGGAAAGTGGCTATATTTCTGCCACCTGTACCTGCGACTATCAGGAAAATTCTGGCCGAAAGGATGCCCGCCGCCGCTTAGAAGCATTGACGGAAGGCAACCCTGCAGAAAAACGACGCCTCTTTCAGGCTTTACGGAACATCAAGGCTGAATATTTGCCATAAACCTCACCACAAGGAGTCCATCATGAAATACATTCTAGCCCTAGACCAAGGTACCACCAGTTCTCGTGCTATTTTGTTTGACCAAAACCAGCAGATTGTAGCGGTGGCTCAACGAGAATTTCCCCAGATCTATCCCCAGGAAGGCTGGGTGGAGCAGGATGCCATGGAAATTTGGGCCAGTCAGTACGGGGTAATGATGGAGGTAGTGGCTCAGTCGGGTGTTCAGCCTCAGGATATTGCTGCTATCGGCATTACGAATCAGCGGGAAACTACAATCTTGTGGGATAAAACCACAGGAAAGCCCATTCATAATGCCATTGTGTGGCAGTGTCGTCGGACTGCTTCCCTAGTGGATGACTTGAAGCAGCAGGGACTGGAAGCTCATATTCGTCAAACTACAGGCTTAGTTCCTGATGCGTATTTTTCTGCCACTAAAATAAAGTGGATTCTAGACAGTGTGGAGGGAGCTCGGGAAAAGGCTCAGCGGGGAGAAATCTTATTTGGCACCGTGGATAGCTGGCTTTTGTGGCGATTAACGGAGGGTTCTGTTCACGCCACCGATGTAACTAACGCCAGCCGTACTATGCTTTTTGACATTAATAAGCTTGGTTGGGATGGAACCTTGCTGTCTGCCTTGGATATTCCTACTGCCATGCTACCCAAAGTGCTTTCCTCCAGTGAAATATACGGTTACACCAAGATTCTCGGTGTTGATGTTCCCATTGCTGGCATAGCTGGAGACCAGCAGGCAGCACTTTTTGGTCAAACCTGTTTTGAGCCAGGGGAAGCCAAGAATACTTACGGTACTGGCTGCTTCCTGTTGATGAATACAGGAGACAAGCACTGCTTTAGCAAAAACGGCCTTATTACCACCATTGCCGTGGGATTGAAGGATAGGGTGGAGTATGCTCTGGAGGGCTCTGTCTTTGTAGGTGGGGCGGTAATTCAGTGGCTTCGGGACGAGATGCGATTTATCGGCAGCAGTCAGGATGCTGAATATTATGCTTCCAAGGTGGATGATAACGGTGGCGTGTATCTGGTACCAGCCTTTACTGGATTGGGAGCTCCCTACTGGGACATGTATGCCCGAGGAACCATTGTGGGGCTTACTCGTGGTACCCGTCGTGAACACATTATTCGGGCTGCCCAGGAATCTATTGCCTATCAGGTGGTGGATTTAGTGGGAGCCATGGAGGCCGACACTGGTATTACCTTGAGCCAGCTAAAGGCTGACGGTGGAGCCAGTCGAGACCAGTTTTTGATGCAGTTTCAGTCTGATGTGTTGAACCGCTGCGTTTGCCGCCCTGTAATTCGAGAAACAACGGCCCTTGGTGCAGCCTATCTTGCAGGCTTGGCTGTAGGATTGTGGCAAAGTCGTGATGAAATCAAAAAGCTGTGGCAACGAGACATGATGTTTAAACCTTCCATGGAGGAGACAAAACGACAGGAGCTGCTGGATAAGTGGCACAAGGCGGTATCTCGTAGCCGAGATTGGAGCTAGGAGGTGGTGTGTTCCACCTCCCATCTGTAGGTTTTATTTAATTTTTTTAATGCTTTCGTTAAACTCTATCCCTGACATTGGTTGGTCGGGGTAAAAGTTCATGCCATCAGGTAAGTCCATGAATTCCTTTTCGATGGAGCCTAAGATGGCGTCAAAGTCGGGGGAGTCAAGGGGCACATCAAAAATGGGGCTAGTGCCACCAACAAATTGGTGGGAATACTTGGGAGCATTTCCCAGTGTGCCCCGCCTGTCGTGATAGAGGTTCCAGAGAAAGCGGGCTGCCAAGGAGCGGGTAAGGATGGTGTCCTTGGTAAGCTGCTCTACGTCTGTCCATCTGTTGATAGAATAAAACAATCCCTGGCTTTTTAGCTGACGAAGCACCTGGTTGGCCTCTAGCTTTTTTGCTCCAGTGTATTTATACAAAAGATTTCCTTGGCCTTGGATTACATTAATCATTTGAGCCAGGGTGATTTTATCTTGTTTTAGCAATTCTCGAAATTCTTGATCATCACTGGTGCTGATGTTCCGTAGTAGCCAAGCATGTTCTCGTAGCTGCCCGTAGGCTTCACGATAAGATTCATCTAAGGAAATAAAGGCTTCATCAAACTGTGCCACTGCTTCAAGATAATTTTCCTGCTTGTAGTTTGCCAAAGCCTTTTCCAACAAAACGTAGGGTTGCTGGTGTCTTCCAATAACAAGACTTCCAATGTCAGAAACAAGTCCCAGTCGTACTCCAAGAATTTCTGCTTGGAGCTCACTCTGGTTCAAGGAAAGGGCTTGTTCATAGTCAGCCTTGGCAGCTTTTTTGTCGCCCAAAATCAAATTCACCCTTCCTCGAAAGGCCAAGAGCTGAGAACGAGAAGCTGCAGGGAGACTTGGATCTTCCAGATTATCCTGCAAGAGCTCTAGTAATTTGGTGGCAGCGGCAACATCG
>JAGCMR010000102.1 GCA_017646305.1 Spirochaetaceae bacterium | reverse complement strand
TCCTTAATGTCGCCGCTTACCCGCTGGTTGTAGGCAGGCGTCTTGTTTTCACGATACAGCAAATACCCACCTAGCCGCAGTCCATAGCCCAACAATAGCACACACATCAAGATAGTGGGCAGGGTTAAAACTGGCAGGAAGAGAATTCCCATGGCTAAGGCAAGACCAGCAATGGCAAATCCATATCCCACAGAGAAAAAGTGGATATAATAGCGAAATCCAATGGACGTTATCAAAAAGGAAACTACAGCCAAAACAATATAGTTATTCATTGTATCCTCCGATTCAGCTAATTTTCACGATACAGCCTTTTGATTACACTGTATCTTGGCATGATACCAGAAAATCAGCAATTTGAAAAGGAAGCAGGGAGGGGGCGAATCCCGAACAGCATCCCGGGAGACTGAATCCCAGCCACATTCCAACAGCCTCATCTACAATGACGGGTCTGCCAATAGCCCACCCTCGCCTTACACTTCACTGGCGTTCAGAGGGCGGCGATGGCAGGCACCCATTGGCAGCCCCTCCACTTTAGCTGATGACTGCTGGTGGGGCTTCAATTTCACGGGCTACTGCTCGTGGGGCTGGTAGATGGGGCTGGATAAAAAATCAAAAAAAGGATTTTTTTCTGGGAAAACGCATTTTTTTTCACCTTCAAACCTATAATGTATATGTAAGAAAAAAAACTTGGAGGAAAAGATGAACAGCGAACACCCCAACACCGAAAACCGTAGGCACAAGGATTCCCTCTTTGTAGATTATTTTTCCAAAGACCGAGATTGGAAGCAGCATTTCCTTTCCTTGTACAACGCCTGCTAGAATACGTGACACGAATCTACGGCAACATGATAGATTCAAAATCAAAATTCTCAAATCAGTTAATACCTTTGGCAAAACCTGAATTCGTAGTTTTTTACACCGGCAACCAAAAGCTGCCCCCAGAAAGCTACTTGCACCTGTCTGATGCCTTCAAGTTAAACCACAACCAAAACTCAGAGCTTACACTTGAATTGAAAGTAAAAGTATGTAAAATTATAGGTAAGGAATCGAGTCAAATTGTTTCACAATGTTCAGACTTGGATCAATACGTGCAGTTTCTCAAGCTCATAGATGAGGCGAAATCAGATGGACAAGCACAGCCACTTACAAGAGCCATTCAAAAAGCTGTACGTTGCAACGTACTAAAAAATTATTTGGAGAGAAGAGGAGGAGAAGCCTTGAGTATTTTGATGACTGAATATGACTATGCTACCGACATTGCTATAAAACAAGAAGAGGCTTATGCAATTGGCATAGAACGCGGAGCCCACCAAAAAGCCTTGGAGACAGCAAAAAATCTTCTTTCCATGGGATTATCCCCAGAGCAAGTAGCCCAAGGCACCAACCTTCCCCTAGAAACAGTTTTGGCACTGTCTAAAAATACTCCACAGTTATAACAACGACTTGCTCACTAGAAAAAAATAAAAGGGGGAGCGATTCCCCCTTCCAAGATTATGAACTACAGCTTTCACATTCTTCCACTTCCAAGGACTTGGAGCGGACATAGTACACGGTTTTTACCCCGCTTTCCCAGGCCAAAAGATACAAGTCCAACACCTGCCGCATGGTAAACTCGTTGGTAATGTACAGGTTCATGCTCTGGGCTTGGTCAATATGGCGCTGACGAACACCGCAGGA
>JAGCMR010000101.1 GCA_017646305.1 Spirochaetaceae bacterium | reverse complement strand
GTTCGCCATGGCAGCTATTAGCTCTGGTATTACCCTCCACGGTGGATTGCGTGGTTTCTGTGCTACCTTTGCTGTTTTTGCTGACTACGAGCGCCCAGCCCTCCGTGTAGCCTCCTTGATGAAGCTGCCTGTTATCTATATCTTGACCCACGACTCTATCTTTGTTGGTGAAGACGGCCCCACCCACCAGCCTATTGAAACATTGGCTTCATTGCGGGGAATTCCTGGTGTACAGGTTTTGCGTCCTGCTGATGCAGAGGAAACCAACGAAGCCTGGAAGATGGCAATGGAGTCAAAAGACCATCCCGTTTGCTTGTTGTTGAGCCGCCAGAATCTGACGGTATTTGAAAAGGCTGATGCAGACTGGAAGAACACTATCAAGTGTGGTGGATACGTTGCACGAAAGGGTGATGACACACCTGATATTACCATTGTTGCCACTGGTTCCGAAGTGGAAATGGCTTTGAAGGCAGCTGACATGGTAGAAGGAAAGAGAATCCGTGTTGTTTCAATCATGGACAGAGAGCTGTTCTTGAGTCAGCCTAAGGCTATTCGTGATACCATCCTTGGTAATGCTCCTCGTGTGGTGGTGGCAGAGGCTGGAATCAAGATGGGCTGGGAAGCTGTGGCTACCAGTCAGGAAGACTTGTTCTGCTTGAAGGGATTTGGTGCTTCTGGTCCTGCTGCAAAGGTTGCCGAGCACTTTGGCTTTACTGCAGAAAAGCTTGCTGAAGAATTGAAGAAATAAGCTGGGAAAAGGCTCTGGAACTGGTTTTATGAGCTGGTTCTCAGAAATTGTTTCCGAGACTAAAACCAAAAGAAAACACCTGTTAAACTACATGTGAGTTTAGCAGGTGTTTTTTTTGAATCCAAGAAGCTGGAAAATGATTTATGCTTGCGACTTTTTTGTTAAGCTATAGCTCAGGCATAAAGCTCGGCATAAGCTGCAGCTTAAATTGATTGATTTTGTGTAAATGGTCAATGCGAGCCTTAGTGGCTTGGTTTTCGATGACACCAGTGCGGATGTATTTATCTAGCTCGGCATAGGTAAAGCCTAGGTTGTCTTCGTCGGTTTTACCACAAAGCCCGTCGATGGGAACCTTTTCTACCAAGTCTTGAGGTAAGCCTGCTGCTTGGCCCACAGCTTTTACCTCCTGTACTGTAAGGTTGCACAAGGGACTAAAGTCACCAGCTGCATCGCCGTAGAGGGTAGAATAGCCAACCCAATCCTCCGAAAGATTACAGGTATTGGCAACTCTTCCGTTAAAGCTTTGGGAAACAGCATACAGTGTTGTCATGCGGAGGCGGGGAAAGAGATTTATGGTGCTTTGCTGAGAAAGCTCAAAGGGAATCTGTTTTTTAAGTCCTTCTGCTGCATCTTGAATATTTACTTCAAAGTGGCGGATTCCCAGATGGTGTACTAGCTTGTAGGCCATGTCAATGTCATGCTGCTGGCCACAGGGCATAAGTACTCCAATAACCCGCTCCTTTCCAAGAGCTTCTACACAGAGGGCTGCAACAACGGAGCT
>JAGCMR010000100.1 GCA_017646305.1 Spirochaetaceae bacterium | reverse complement strand
CTGACCACCCTAGATGAAGCTACAGTAAGCTTTTTCCATCCAGCAGCTTGTATCTATCCTTATAGCAACACAGCAACCTGGGAAGAAGGCTTTACAGCAGAAATATTTTTTCAGCTAGCTCAAAACGAATCACTTCAGGAACTCAGGTCCTCTCCCCTACTCCGATTCAACTGGCCACGACTCACCCAGCAAGTTACCAAGCGATTTCAACAGGCTCAAGAAAAAGGCAAGATTTTTAGTCCTTGGTTCTTACAACAGGATGTTCTCAAGGCTGATATTCAGCAGGGAATTGCCTCTACCAGAAGCATAAAGCAAGAAAATCTCCTAGAAATCGAAGTTGCAGAGCTGTACCAAGAAGAACTTCCTACCACAGCTTCCCAAGAAACCTTTTCCCAAAATTTATACTATCGCTACATTCCTCTAGGAACGGTACAGGATGCAATCTTTGTTCCACAAAATGAGGACTTCACACTCCATCAGGAAAATGCTTTCTTACAAGAAAACAAGATTGTATCTCTTTTCACAAAAAAAAATCAGAAGCCACTACTTGTCACAATAGGCATTGAAAGGTACACTGATAAGTAATGAAACCTTTTAAGCACAGTTTTTCAGCCACTAGATGTTTTATTTTACTCATGATTACAATCATCATGAGTTCTTTGTTTTTTTCCTGTAAAGAAGCAAATCAAGAAAAACCACAAGAAATTACCAAGCTCAAGGCCCATCAATGGTATTATTTTACCCACCGAGGATTTTATCCTGTGGTCTTACCACAAGAATCCCCTGAGGTAGCCGAAAAACCATGGACAGAGGCAGTTCGTATTTCAGCTGCTGGTAACAATATTTCTGACAACTGTGCTTTAGTGAATCGACTGGGAATTCTTGATTTTACCAGTGGTCGTCCAGAATTATTCCGTGACATAATGCTTTTTGATAATGTTACAGCCAACACCTTGATTTTTACCAAGGGAGGTCCCGTATTTCACCTGTACCAGAACACCCTCTTTAACCAGCAAAGTCATGGCTATCTCACCTCCTCAGAGCAAGGTACAGAGGATAGCTTTAGCCGCCCCTTGTTGGTACGCTATGATAGAAATCAAAAACTTTGCACTCCAGTGTTAACCTACGGCAACATGAATCTCCCCTTAGAAGCCCAACTTACCAGCATTATTCCCCAGGAAGACGCTTGGATTGGTGCGGTTAAAATTCAGAAAAAGGACGTGGTGAATTTTAAATATATCACCTTTGAAGCCCTCGACAAGGACGGGACCATTCCCGATGCTTCAAAAGAAATTATTCCCACCACGGATATTGATGCTGACACCTTCCGCCAAGCTCAAAAGCCCATTTCTCTAAAAAATGCTCCTATTCTATTACAGCAGCTCTTTGCCCAAGTTCCTGAGAGCTTTGAGTTTTATATTTCCTGCCGAGAAGAAGGCAAGTTGGCACCAGTTCTCTATGACAATACAAAGAATCAATCTCCAGCAGGTGGCTACATTGCCCAAGGCTGGGGCTATCTTTCTCCCGCAGGAGCCTCTGCCCTTTTTCCTGACGGTACCGTTTATATCACCAAGTCCCTGCTGACAGAGGCAAACGACACAAACAAAGAAGGAGAAGCTGCTCAACAGCAAAATACTGGTGTGCCAGTTTCACCAAGCACTAGCGGAGTTATTGCCTTCCGTCTTCCCAAGCTACCAGAAGGCTTTTCTTACGGAGAATTTACCATCCATGGCCATACTCTTTATGCAGGCTGGGAGGAAACTGATTTTTACAAAACTGCTCGTAGCGGTTTTATCTCCGTAGACTTATCTGCCATCGGAAAGCAGCTATAACAATAATACTCCATAAAAAAACACCTCGAAAGCCGAAATCTATTCAACCTTCGGGGTGTATTTTATCACTGAATCACATCTGCATTACAAATCTACAGAGTGGTTAGAAACCTTTTCCTGCAAATAAGCAGTAAACTCATCCAGCTTCATAACCTGCTGCTGCCGTCCATCACGGAATCGAACAGCAACTGCATTTTCAGCTGCTTCTTTTTCACCCACCACTAGCATGTAGGGAATTTTCTGGGTTTGAGCAAGACGAATCTTTGCATTCATGCGGTCATTGCCTAAGTCAGCCTGAACACGGAAGCCAGCATCCTCCAAGGAAGCGGCAACCTTCTGGGCATAGTCGTTAAAGGCAGGAGCCACAGGAATTACCACCACCTGCTGGTAATGGAGCCATGCAGGGAAGGCACCAGCAAAGTTTTCAATCAAAATACCGATAAATCGCTCCAAGGAACCAAGGACGGCACGGTGCAGCATAACAGGATTGTGCTTGGCATTGTCGTCTCCCACGTACTCCGCATTCAAGCGGTCAGGAGCAGGCAACTGGAAGTCAGCCTGAATGGTACCACACTGCCACTCACGGCCCAAGGCATCCACCAGGGTAAACTCCAGCTTTGGTCCGTAGAAGGCACCTTCACCGGGCTGCAAGGTATACTCCAAGCCTGCCTGAGTACAAGCTTCTGCCAAGGCGGCCTCTGCCCTGTCCCAAGTGGCATCGTCCCCTACACGCAATTCAGGTCGAGTAGAGAACTTAACGGAAATCTTGTCGTCAGTGAAGCCAAAGTCTTTGTAAATGTCCTTCAGCAGGTGACAAAACTTCTTTACTTCAGAAGGAATCTGATCTTCGGTACAGAAAATGTGGGCATCATCCTGCACAAAGCCACGAACACGCATAATTCCGTGGAGAGCACCAGAAGCCTCGTTACGGGTACAGGAACCGAACTCTGCCATACGCAAGGGCAAGTCCTTGTAGGAGCGAAGACGGCTCTTAAAAATCTCCACGTGACCGGGACAGTTCATGGGCTTAAGGGCAAAGAGACGCTTTTCACTTTCAGTGATGAACATGTTTTCCTTGTACTTGGCCCAGTGACCAGAGCGTTCCCACAGGGAGCGAGGCATAACGAAGGGAGTGTTTACTTCTACATAGCCGTCCTTGCGAATCTTTTCCCGCACATAATCACGAAT
>JAGCMR010000099.1 GCA_017646305.1 Spirochaetaceae bacterium | reverse complement strand
TACTGGGCTACCATGGCTGGAAGTGCTGCTCTCAGAGACTTTTCCACCACCGCCATTGCTGATGCAGCCACCATTCCTAGCATGGTAACACCACAGGCTCTGCGGCAACTGGCACAGCGTTATCTTGACCCTAACAATTACGTAGTGGTTTTCCTAGAACCTGAATCAGCTCAGTAAAGGATTCATTTTACAAACTATAAGCTAAAAAAAAAGCCAGAGATTGAAATAACTTCAGTCTCTGGCTTTTGTGTTTTATGGACTTTTCTTCAGGGAAAACGCTACAGTAGCTTTACCTTACTTTTAAAGCAGGCTACGCCTTCCTTGGGATACTCTCGGTGAAGCTTGTCTATAATAGATTTTACCACAGTAGCCTGCTCCTTTGTACAGATAATGATATACATACAATTCAGCTGAGGCCACACTGCATCTCCCATTTTAGGATCTGTTACACCACGTCCCATAACCATGGGAAGCTTGGTAAACATACCACCAGTATCTTCTTTCATAAAGGCTGTTACAAAGTCCTCTTCAATGGACTGACTCATAATAATTTCCAGTCGCTGAAGCTTTGGCTCTGTAGAATCCTGCTGAGACTCAGACTTCTTTGCTTTTTTTTCTTTATTCTCAACCTCTTGGCTCTTGTCCTTCTTACTCATCTATATCCTCCATGCCAAAGCTTTTTTTTGCAGAAAATTCTTCTCCATCATCTTCATCTCGCTGTTCATCCTCACCCTTAGCAAGGATTTTTTGCTCCTCAGCAGCAATTTTTGCAGCCTTTCGTGCTGCCCGCTTCTGTCGTCTTACCGCTCGCTTTGTATCATTTTTTTCACGATGATGATTGAAGATATAATACAATACAGGCATCAAGAAGAGGGTCATGGTGGTACTAAAGGTCAAACCACCAAGAACAGTCTGTCCAATGGGCTGGGTCATTTCGGAGCCTTCACCAGGGAAAAATGCCATGGGCAAAAGTCCCAACACCGTGGTTAAGGTGGTCATCAAAATAGGACGCAATCGACTCCGTGCGGCTTCAATACAAGCTTCTTCCAAGCTGTACTCTCGCTTTCGCAGCAAATTAGTATAGTCTACCAAAACAATACCATTGTTTACTACAATACCAACAAGCACCAGGGCTCCAACTGCGGAAATCAAGTTCAAAGGAGAACCTACCGCAAGATAAATAGCCATAATACCAATTACAGACAGGGGAATAGTAAACAACACAATAAAGGGATCCAAGAAGGATTCAAACTGGCTGGCCATAACTGCAAATACAAGAATAACCGCCATGATAATGATAACTGCAAACTGCCTTAAGCCCTCTTGCAAGGACTCGTAGCTACCACTATAGGTAATGCGAACATCATCCCCAAGTACAACGTGGCTACGAATGGTGTTTTCAACCTCCTGCTGAACAGCTTCCGATGACTGCCTCCAGTGTAGCTTTTTTGCTGTAACATGGATTGTTCTCATCTGGTTCTCACGAACAATGGACACAGGGGAAGTGCCATTTTCGTAGGAAGCAAAGCTTGCCAAGGGAATCCGCTGTCCAGAAGAATTAGCCACGAAAATCTGTTCAAGGTCAAGGACACGAGAACGGTCTCCTTCGTTGAGCTGAACAAGAATATCAATCTCATTGCCACCATCACGGAAACGACTGGCAACAGTACCGTTCATGTTTGCCTTTATCTCGTTGCTTACAGAATAAATATTCAGCCCAAGCTCCTGAAGCTTATTTCTGTCGATTACAATATCAATTTGAGGCAAGCCATCCTCAAGACTACTGGTAATTTCTGTAATGGAGTTGGAGTTGTATTCCTCCAAGGCATTTACAATATCTGCGGCAGCCTGCTGCAGCTGCTCCATGCTATTACTCTTGATAATAACATCCACGTCACTGCTGGTCATCATCATGGAGCTAGACGAGATAGAAAACTCTGCACCAGGGAATTGACTAAACAAGCCACGAATCTTTGCAATGGCCTCATCGTTGGTATCCCAACCAAGCTCTCGCTGAGATTGTGGATACAAGGTGATATTCAAGGTGGCAGAATTGGTTGAAGCACCACCTAAGCCCATCATAGAAGCTCCTCCTACCGACGCCGTAGTGGATTTAAGCCCCTTTACATTTTGCATAACAAGATTTTCGAACTGTCGGATAACCTCGTCGGTGGTTTCAAGACGTGTTCCCTTAGGCATTTCCAAGGTTATAGAAATACTATTAGAAGCCTGATCTGGCAAATAAATAAATCCTACCACAGGAATCATTACAAGGCTGACTACCAAAAGTACGAGGATAACGACTATCGTTAATGCCTTGTGATGTAAAACCCATCGCACACCATTGGCATAAGCATTGTCCAGCTTCTCAAAAAAGCCTCCAATACCTCGGTCAATCTTTCCCATAACACCAGTCAAACGACGATTAGCCAAGTTTTCCAGCTTGAGATACTTGGAGGAAAGCACTGGTACCAAAACTACCGCCACCACAAGACTACAGAGCAGGGAAAACACAACAGTAAAGGTAAGACCAGAGAAAATCTGTCCCACAATTCCCAACTCACTGCTGTACATAATCAGTGGAAGGAATACACAGATGGTGGTAAGGGTACTGGCTACAATAGCCATCAGCATTTCCTGTGAACCAAGAATTGCCGCCACCGTCGCCTTTGCTCCCTTGGAGCGATAGGTATAGATATTTTCCAAAATAACGATGGAGTTATCCACCAACATACCAACACCAAGAGAAAGTCCTGCCAAGGTCATAAGGTTCAAGGAAAAGCCTGCAAACTTCATGATACCCAAGGTAATAACCAAGGAAATAGGAATGGTTAAGCCAATGATGATGGTACTTTTAATACTCCGCAGGAACACCAGCAACACCAAAATTGCCAGTACCGCACCAGAAACAACGGAGCTAATAATATTGCTGATGGAAAGCTCAATAATATCGGTGGTATTGGCTTCTTCAGACAGCTTTACGTCAGCAGGTAATAAGGCCTGAATCTCCTTTACCTGCTCACGAACTGCTCGTGCAGCCTGTACAGAATTCTTTCCACTTTGCTTTTGAATGCTCAAGGTAACACAGGGAATACCATTCAAATAGGCCAAGCTAGAAACAGGCTTGTAGCCTTCATAAACATCAGCAATATCCCGTAATAAAACCTTGTGAACGGTGGGAACAGTGCCCAGACCATAGCCCCCAGAAGCCTTATAGGCTACAACCGTATTACGAATATCATCTAAGGAGGTGTATTCTCCAGAGGTGGTTATGGAATAGGTAGTATCATTTTCAGAAATAGTTCCACCAGCGCCCTCCACGTTTTGGGCGGCAATCATCTGAGCAATCTGTGAAATGGGAAGAGAATAGGCTTCCAAGCGGTCACGGGGAATATCCACAATAATGGCCTTTTCCCGCCCACCACTGATAGAAGCAGAAGCAACACCATCAACCTGCTCCAGTCGAGGCTGAATCACATCCTCCGCATACTGACGCAATTCCTCTGGAGTTCTATTTCCACTGAGGGCATAGGTCATGATGGGAAGCATATTGGGGTCAGCACGAATAATTAACGGAGTTCCAGCACCTTCTGGCAGCATTCCCTTTACCAAGTCAATCTTGTCTCGGATTTCATTGGTGGCAACATCAAGGTTCGTACCGAAATTCAGCATCAGAATAATCAAGCTAGAGCCAGAAGAAGAAATGGACTGCATGGTATCCAAGCCAGTAACGCTAGAAACAGCGCTTTCCAAGGGACGGGTAACTGCACGTTCCACTTCCTCTGGGCCAGCATTAGTATAAGTAGTGGAAATAGCAATGTAGGGCATTTCCATGTCAGGCAACAGGTCAATGGGTAACTCTGTTGTAGAATAAATACCCAAGGCTGCCAAAATAACAAAGATGATCAAAACCGTGGTGGGCTTTGATACAGCCAGTTTAGACAGGCTCATCAATTACCTCCCTGCTGACGGTTTATCACATTTACCTTGCTACCAGAATCCAAGAGAGTTTGACCAGAAACAACAACCTCATTTCCAGCGGTAAGTCCAGAAACTACCTCAACCATATTATCTACCGTAATTCCCACAGAAATAGTACGGTTTTCCACAGTATTTCCATTCACCACAAATACTGATTCCTGACCAGAGCGATTTACAATAGCCTCACGAGGAATAGCCACAACTCCCGACTTGGATTCAGTAATCAGCTTAACACGGCAATACATTCCGATTTTAATGCGATCGTCAGGAGGATCTAGCACCAGCTTTACGCCCATGGAACGAGAGGTGGTATCTAAAACAGGATTTACCTCTGCCACCTTTGCGGTAAAAACTTCTCCAGGGTAAGAGTCAAAGGTCAAAAGGGCAGGCTGACCTACTTCAATTCGGGAAACAAATCGTTCCGCTACACTAATGTTGATTTCCAGATTCTTTGTGTTGCTGATTTTAGCAATGGATACAGAAGGTGCCACCAT
>JAGCMR010000098.1 GCA_017646305.1 Spirochaetaceae bacterium | reverse complement strand
GCAACAGTGCATCCATGCGGAATCCTGATGCAGGAGTCTGGATTTCCTGGGCATAGGTGGGAGATACTGTAGTCAGCATGTCAGCTGTGGTCAGTCCAGCCTTTAAGAAATTGATTCTGTCCCAATCTTCAAAACCTGCAGCATAAAAGAAATTCCAGTCCAAACCAGTGGCAGGATAGTTATATTTTCCATACACACCCTGATATCCCAAGTTATGGATGGTGAATACGCTGGCAGTCTTTTGGAAACCATTGTGTCTTTGGATAAAGCGCAAAAGCACAGGAGCCAAGGCTGCAGACCAGTCATGGGCATGGATTATGTCTGGATACCAGCCCAACTTACGACAAAGCTGGAAAGCGCCATGACACAGTACAGAAAATCGATAGGGATTATCGTGGAAATCAGGGTCTGCAGGTGTACCATATACACCATCACGACCAAAGCTCTGCTCATGGTCTATAAAATATACGGGTAAATCCTTTGTTCCAGGCATTGTTCCCTCGTAAACCTCTGTCCAAGCTTCAATATAGCCAGCAGGAACCCCCATAGGGCCTTCCAAAGCTTTCAAGGTTGAACGGTCAATCTTGTAGTACCGTGGCATTACAATCCGAACATCATGTCCCAGCTTGTTCAATACAATGGCCAAAGCAGATACTGCATCTGCCAAACCACCAGTTTTTGCAAAGGGGACAGCCTCAGCTGTTACCATCAAAATTTTCATAGCATTCTCCCACTAAAGTTTATTTTTTCCAGTCAAGCACAGCCTGCCGTAATGCATCCTTAGAATTACAGATGGTTGCTTCCGAAGTACAATATGCCATTCTAAACCAACCTTTCAAACCAAACCCAGAACCAGGGGCACAGAGAACACGGTAATTCTTTAAAAAATCACAAAATTCCTTGTCATCCTCTTCTTCACCACCATTTTTAGAAGGAACTTTACAAAATAAATAAAAGGCCCCCTCAGGTGTAAAATAAGAGATTCCAGCCTCATCTAACACTGCCATCAATTGATTCCGTCGCATTTCATAAGAACTATAATCTACCTCAGCATCCCAGCTTTGAGCTACCACACGCTGGAAAAACGCTGGAGCATTTACAAAGCCCAAGATTCTCGTGGTAAAGATACAGGCTGCCACCAATTCATTGCCAGCCTGACAGGAAGGATTCACCGCAATGTAACCAATACGTTCTCCTGGAAGACTCAAATTCTTTGCAAAGGAAGAAACAATCACAGCATTGTTATACAAGGGAAATACGGGAGCCACCTGTTTGTTGTCATACACAATATCTCGATAAGGCTCATCACAAATTAAATAGGGATATCTGCCAGTTTTTTCTCCATGAGCTTTTAACAATTGGGCTAATTCTGAAATTTCTGCAGAAGAATAAATCTTTCCAGAAGGATTATTTGGAGAATTAATAAGAATTGCAGCAGTTTTTGCAGAAAGGGCCTTTGAAATGGCTTCTAGGTCAAGGGAAAAATCCTTGTTACAAGATACGGGAACTAATTCCCCCTGATAATTTCTTACGTAATGACCATATTCGGCAAAAAAAGGAATGGGAACTATCACCTGATCACCTGGAGAAAGTAT
>JAGCMR010000097.1 GCA_017646305.1 Spirochaetaceae bacterium | reverse complement strand
TGCAACTCCTTGGTATTCAAGGAAATCCTTCATCACCTTCCATGAAAGCTCCTGAGTGAACTCAAAGCTCTGAATAAGGCCCTGTTTTTCCAGCTGGGACAATTCACGACTTTTTGCCAAGTCCACTGCCTCCTGAAAACAAGACAGAGCCTTGGTGTAATTGTGAAATCGCTGCTGCCACCGAATGTCTTGTTCCATGTTTTCCCCTACTAGTTGGCTGAAGAACGCAATCGCTGGGATAGAAGCTCCACACCTTCCACCATGGCAATGTGCTCTTGAGGGGCAATGCGGGCGTAGAGGCTTTCTGGTGTGTCGTCAGGAAGCACGGGAACCTTCTTTTGCAGGAGGATTTCTCCTGTGTCGCAGCCAGAATCCACTAGATGAATGGTGCAACCTGATTCAACTTCTCCTGCTGCAAGGACAGCCTCATGAACATGGTGTCCCCACATTCCCTCGCCACCAAACTTGGGCAAAAGGGCTGGATGCAGGTTGATGATGCGCCCCTTGTATTCTTGAATAATGTCTCCCCCCAGCACGGTGAGAAAGCCTGCCAGAACAATGGCTTCGATCTGGTGTTCCTGACAAAGTTTCAGAACTCCATTGGATACGGCAAAGCGCTTTTCATCCCGGCTGGCGGTTTTTGCCTTTTCTGAACCAAGGGTAGTGTAGGGACTCACCACGGTACTGGGCACTCCAGCTATTGCAGCTCGCTCTAGGGCATAGGCATTTTTGCTACTGGAAACAACCAGCGCCACAGTGTAGGGGAGGTCTTTTCCTTCTGTGCGCCACTGTTTTTCTGCATCCATGAGGGCCTGCAAGTTGGTGCCTCCACCAGACACCAATACGGCAATTTTCAGGGAGCTAACTTGTTTTTCCATAAACATATCCTTCTTTTTCCTGAAAATGCAAAAGCACTTACTCTTGGAAGAGTACTTGTTCTTCCTGACTGAGCTTTTCTCCTGAGGCGGGAATTTTCTGGGAAGCTACCACCTGACCAATTTTCCAAGCCTTCATCTGGCTACAGCGTCCAGCATCTGGGCTGGCGGCAAAGTCTGCAAGGGCCTTGCAAATAGCGTCGGCCTTGTCCTGGGCTACAGCTAAAATAAAGCCGATTCCCATGTTAAAGGTGTGGTACATACGCTCTGGATCTGCTCCTCGGCGTACCAACTCTTCAAAAATGGGAAGTACTTCCCAACTACCTTTTCTAATGGAAGAAACTAAGGGTGCCAAGCCTGCTTCTTGACGCTTTTCGTTGGCTGCAGGATACATGCGAGGAATGTTTTCGTAGAAGCCGCCGCCAGTGATGTGCACCATACCGTGAACTGCTGAGCCAAACTGCTCCAAAACAGAAAGAACAGGCCGAACGTAGATGCGGGTAGGCTCAAGGATTACTTCTCCGATAGTCTTGCCCTCAGCAAAATCTGCCTTCTGGGAAAAATCGGTAATCAGGCGACGCACCAAGGAAAAACCGTTGGAATGGATACCGCTGGAGGAAAGACCAATTAATACATCACCTTCTGTAATGGACTCTCCAGTGACAATGGCAGTCTTTTCTGCAATACCGACTGCAAATCCTGCCACGTCATACTTGCCTTCATCGTAAAAGCCGGGCATTTCTGCTGTTTCTCCGCCAAGCAAGGCACAGTTGCTTTCTACACAGCCGTCAGCTACACCCTTTACCAAGTCTGCTGCCACTGAAGCATCCAGCTTTCCGCAGGCGATGTAGTCCAAGAAATAAAGGGGACTGGCACCAGTACAGAGGATGTCGTTTACACTCATGGCAACACAGTCAATTCCCACAGTGTCTTATTTTTTCATGGCAAAGGCCTCGTCTAGCTTGGTACCAACACCGTCGGTACCGCTTACCATCACTGGCTCCTTCATGCCGGCTGGTACCTGGAACATTCCTGCAAAGCTACCCAAACCGCTTAAAACACCGGGAATGGCTGTTCGCTTAGCATGGGACTTGTACTTGTCCACTGCACGGTATCCTTCTTCCACATCTACACCAGACTGACGGTAATCTATCATCTT
>JAGCMR010000096.1 GCA_017646305.1 Spirochaetaceae bacterium | reverse complement strand
ATGGCCGCTCCCCTTATGTTCAACATGGCCTATAGTCTTTTGTCAAATATTCCCAAGAATCAGCAGACAAGCTATGAACGGCCTCAAAATGTGAAAAATATCGATGTGTGCAGTGTTTCTGGTGGTCTTCCCAATCCCCATTGTCCCCAAACTGAGTATGCTTGGTTTATTCCAGGCATCTCTCCCATTACCACCTGCAAGATTCACCGTCAGGTTTACATTGATACACGAACAGGCTACCGCACCAACCAACGGGACAAGGAGTACGTGGCAACCATTGTGCGGGAGTTCTGGCCCAGTGACTTGCAACAGCTTTTTGCCCTGGCTGGCTTGCCTCGCCTTGTTCCACCAGACTATCCCCCAGAAGAATACCACCTCGACTACCAAAAGCAAGGCTATCCTCCAGAAATCATTTCTCCCCTCACAGGCTCTGCTTACCAATTCCGTTCCAGCGATACCAGCAGAAATACCATCCTCCTGTGTGCTAGTGCCGATGCTGATACCACCGAAATACTATGGTTTTCTGGGGTAAATTTTATTGGTCGAAGTAAGCCTGGTGAGTCAATTGAATGGAAGCCCCAGCCTGGTACCTATCAGCTTACCGCCACCGACACAAAGGGCCGATCAAACACCATCCAGGTGACTATTGAAGAATTAGTGGAATAAAAATTTTAGTTATTGTTGCTTTAGGTGGATAATAATCATCCACCTAAAGGAGCTCTTCTAAAATCTTGTTCAAGAACAAAAGCCCTTCCTTTGTCATGGAATAGCCTGTAAATCCTTCTGCTTCTTCAACTTTTTTCATCCAGCCTTGTAAAACAAATTTTTCAAAGGTAGCTTCTTCAAGCTTTTTTTCAAATCTATTATAATATTCAAAACCACTAATACCCTTTTTCATCCTTAAGCCCAACATTACATATTCAAAGGCAAGGGTATCTTGATCTAGTTTTTCCCATTCACAGGGAGTTGTCTCTAAAACTTCACCACAGTAGTTTTTACTCCAAAAATCTATATATTCCTGGGTATTTGTGGTATTTGTATACCGAAAACCTTCCAGAATCCTGCCCTGACTATCCTTGTGGTACAGACTTCCCGCTCCCCCTGCACCCAATCCTATATAAGATTTTTGCTTCCAATAAGCGGTATTATGACGGCTTTCTTGTCCAGGGGGAGCAAAATTGGATACCTCATACTGAATATATCCAGCTGCTTCAAGAAAATCTCGTCCTAAAATCCATTGCTTATCAGCCTCATCTGCTTCCCAAAGAATCTGTCCTTTTTCAATCTGACGAAAAAGCCTTGTTCCCTCTGCCACAGTCAGTGAATACATTGAAATGTGATAGGGGGTATACTCTATTACCTCTTGCAAGGCTGCTAAAAACTCCTTATCTCCATTCTTTGTTTGTCCTGGTAATCCTGCAATAAAGTCGGTACAAAAGGCTAATCCACTATCTTTTAGCAATTTTAATGCCTGCCGAGCCTTTGACGCTGTACAGCAACGACCAACGCAGGTTAACACTTCGTCTTTTAAGCTTTGTATTCCCATGGAAATTCGATTTATACCACAAGATGCTGCAGTATCCAGCAATTCCTTGGTGAGACTTTCTGGATTCACCTCTAAGGTTACCTCTGCACCCTCCGCCAAAAATCCTTGAATCCTTTCCATGATTTTTGCTAGTTGTTCACAGGATAAAAGGCTTGGAGTACCGCCTCCAAAATAAACTGTCTCAAACCTTGCAACAAGTCCTAAACTTACAAACCAATTAAATTGTTGTAACAGGGCCTGTACATACTCATCGGGAACCCCACACGCTGGAAGAGAAAAAAAATCACAATAAGAACACTTTGATCCACAATAGGGAATGTGAATATACAATGAGGAAGATTTAGTTTTTTTCATATTATTCTATTAAAAATTATATAAACTACTAAAAATTATAGTCCACCAAAACCAGAAAAAGGAAAATACTGGAATAAGGCCTTACCTGCAATTTCATTTTTAGAAATTACGCCCCAAATTCTGGAATCGAGCCCTACAGTTCTATTGTCACACAACAGAAAATATTCTCCAGTTCCCAGGGTAATCTCTTCCATGGTTCCTGCTGCTCCCATAATATTGTCCCATCCCTCAGGCAAACCACTAACATTAATATCATAAGAGATATCTGAAAGTTCAAATTCTGTAAGAAAATGACTATTTCCTGATGGTTTAATGTACAAGATATAATCTTTCATGTAGAGCGTATCGCCTGGCAAACCAACAACTCGTCGTAGTACATTTCCTTCAGCAACAGCCTTTGCCCCACTTTGAAAGTTCTGTACCTGCTGAAAGGTCACAAATGTCACAAATTTACTGAAAAAAGATGAAACTACACCTAATTTTTCCTTCATCTGTGGTTTTAACACTACGGGACTACCTCGTTCTACAGAGCCAATGGGAGAAGCTAAAATTAATCCACCTTGGTTTACCCGAGGAAGCATTGAATCCGATTTTACCACCACAGGGAATAGTAAAAATCTAAATATCAGAGTGTTCAATCCAAGGATTAAAAAGAACAATCCCACAAAAAAAAGAATTGTATTTCTAAGCTTTTTTCGCTCTTTATATGAAAATTCGTAAACGGAACGGGCCATAACAGCAGAATATCACAATTTTTTCCACAGTGCAAGTCATGAACTTTTTCTCAAAAGATTTTCATCTTGAACTCTATCTTAAGATTTATTATCCTCGTTTCCAATCTCTGCCCAAGCCATGGCTGCTGCTGCTTGCTCTGCTTCCTTCTTACTCTTTCCCTTAGCTGGACCATAGGTTACTTGTCCCAATTTTACAGAAATCCAAAAGGTTCTATCATGGTCTGGTCCTGTACGTTTTACCAACAAATACTCAGGACATGCTTTGTGTAATTTTTGATACCGTTCCTGTAAAAGAGTCTTATAGTCACGATGGTGTTTATTTTGCAATACTTTTTCTATTTCAGGAATAATAAGTCGTAATACTAAGCTTTCTGCCGCATGGTATCCTGAATCTAAGTAATATGCACCTATTATCGCTTCTAAGGCATCTGCAAGAATTGCCCTTTTTTCTCGTCCACCAGAAAGATCTTCCCCCTTTCCTAACACAAGACATTTTGACACACCAATAGCCTTTGCAATTGGTGCCAAGGTGCTTTCAGATACTACTACAGATTTGATTCTAGCTAAATCCCCTTCAGGTTTTTCCAGCATGGACTCATACAAATAGGTAGCTGTAGCCATGCCCAGCACTGCATCACCAAGAAATTCTAGTCGTTCATTATTATAACGCTGATTTTCAGCTCCATTTTCATTTGAATAGGAACGATGATGCAAGGCTAAATCAAGCAACAACAAATCATTGAACAAAATGGAATTCTTCTTTGAAAAATCCATAAGAAGATTTTTCCTCTGAGGAGGCAATTTACCTGTATTTAAGATTAGACTGGATATCTTTTTTAGCATGTTTAAAAAAAATAAGGGTGTTCAGCCAGAAATCTGGTCAAACACCCCTTTTCGTTTGTTGAACCTTATGCCTGCTGAGACTTAATGTACTCGTAAGCATCCCGAACGGTTTCAAAGCCATTAGCTACATCATCGGGAATCTTTACGCCAAGAGCCTCTTCAATAGCATACACCAACTCATAGGTGTCCAAGCTATCAGCGTGCAAATCCTGGCGGAAGGATGAGTCAAGTGTAACCTTGTCTTCATCAACACCCAGATTCTCTACGATCAGCCCTTTAATCTTCTCAAACAACTCGTCCATGATTTACTCCTCTTTAGTTGCTTTCAGGTGAAATTACCTGGCGGCCCTTGTAAAATCCACACTTGGGACATACACGGTGCTGCATTGTAAGGTTTCCGCAATTGCTGCACTCTACAAGATTGGGAGCTGTCAACTTCATGTTAATAGCCTGTCGTCTGCGGGTGCGAGCTTTTGACGTTTTCGCTCTAGGTACTGCCATATATTAACCTCTCAATATAATTTGTAATTTTATACCTAGTTAAGATACTATATTTTTCCCTAGGCTGTCAATGCATTATACCATT
>JAGCMR010000095.1 GCA_017646305.1 Spirochaetaceae bacterium | reverse complement strand
GAAGGAAAACCCCGCTTCCGTGTAGAGGGTTGTCCTTCCCCTAAAGAATTCACCTTGACTTGGACTGTTCACTGTGGTTTAATTCCCAGTATGAATGCAATCCAAGAAAAAGAGATTTTTGACGTCATTTCCCACTTTGCCATTTACGGCGACCTTGTATCCTGCAAACCTTTAGGCAACGGACATATCAACAATACCTATCGCTCCACCTTTAGTCAGGGGGGAGCACAGGTGCGCTACACTCACCAGCGTATTAACAAGGATGTGTTCAAGCAGCCAGATCAGGTTGTGGCAAATATTTCTGCAGTTACCGATTTCCTACGGGATTCCTACAAAAAAGAGGGACTAGAGGACATTTCCCGCAGAACCCTCACTCTAGTTCCCTGCAAGGACGGCAAATTATTCCATCTAGATGCCCAAGGAAACTATTGGCGCACCTATCTCTTTGTGGAAAATGTTACCACCTACGAAATTTTGGATAGCACCACCCTTGCTCAGCAGTTAGGACAAACCATCGGTGAATTCCAAAATCGATTAGCCAGCTACAATGGCCCCCGCCTCTTTGACACCATTCCACGGTTCCACGACATGCACCTGCGTTACCAGCAGCTGGATGATGCTCTTGCACGAGATCCTGTAGGACGAAAGGCCTCTGCTCAGGCTGAACTTGATTTTCTTGAAGCAAATAGACAGAGAGGAATGGTTTTGAGCGATGGCCTTGCTTCTGGCAAGCTCCGAGAAGGCATTACCCACAACGACACCAAGCTGAACAACATCCTTTTTGATGAAAAAACAGGAGAAGCACTTTGCGTCATTGACCTAGATACCGTTATGCCCGGAACTGTACTCTTTGACACAGGAGACATGATTCGTACCGCCACCAATACTGCTGCTGAGGACGAAAAGGATTTATCCAAGGTAACCTTTAACTTCAATGTGTTCCGTGCCCTTATCGGAGGATATTACTCCAAGGCTGGAGCCTTCCTTTCCGACTACGAAAAGAGCCTGCTGGCAGAATCTGGTCGAGCAATTACTCAAATCATGGCAGTGCGCATGCTTACCGACTACATCAATGGAGACGTGTACTACCACACCGACTATCCTGAGCACAATCTTGTTCGGGCTAGAACACAAATCGCCTTGATGAAGTCCATGGATAGCCAGTGGGACATTATCACTGCCTTTATCCATGATTTGAAAGTATAATCTGATTGCAATAAATCACTTTTAATAAAAATAGGCTTCCCAGAAATTCAGTGGATTTCACAGCCTTTCGGGAAGCCTTTTTATTTTATTCTTGAATAGTCAGATTACGAACCCACCGTTCCTTCTTTAACCCAATAGCGCAACCAGCAATTTTTGCTCCATCAGTCAGCTTAATGACACCGTATAACGCTACTGGGCCCATATTAGTAAACCTTGTTAGTAAAAACATCCCTGGTACCACCATAAGACAATTGACAATCAAATCCACCTTTGCCCCTAGCACCGCATCCCCTCCAGTGCGGGAAACAGCAAATTGAGCATTAATAAAGGCCCAGGTTGGCATGTAGGCAGCATTCAAAAGCACCAAGCCACGAGTAACACTTTGGGCGGAAGCACTTAAATTTCCAAACACCACAGGCACAATCAGTACGGCGATGCATCCTATCAACGTACCAAAAAAGCCAAACACAAAGGAGCCCGACATTAACCAGGTCTTTTGGGTTCGAGCCTCATCAAGACGGTTTGCTCCCAAGGTACCTCCAAGAATTACTCCTGTAGCCGTACCAATTCCGTTAAAGCACACAAAGAACAAATTAGCAATGGCAAAACCAGCAGCCATGCCAGACACTACCTCTGCTCCACCACGGCTATTGTACAAGGCAGTAGTTACTGTCTCTGACAAAACCCAGGACATTTCAGAAATAAGAATCAAGCCTGATTTTCGTAAAATACTGAGGAAAAGCTTCCAGTTTACCTGAAAGAAATGAATGATTTTAAAAACGAAGGGGGGCTGAACCTTCTTGATATACAGCAAAAAAATAGACATTTCTGTAAGACGGGCAATTACTGTAGCAATGGCAGCACCAGAAGTTTCTAACCGTGGTGCACCAAGATTCCCATAAATGAGTATCCAGTTAAAAAAAGTATTTACACAGGTGGCAGTAACGGAAATCAGTAGTGGGGGCTTTACCTTCCCCATTTCTCGCAGGGAAGTACCAGTGGTTGTGGCTATAACAGCTGGTAGCCAAGAGGGAGCCAGCATCCGCATATACCGAACTCCCTCCGTTATAATCTCATCGCTGGCGGCATTTCCATGTACCATTAAAGAAAGAAAGGGTCGTGGAAAAAAAATACAGACACAGGTGTAAAAAGTTCCGGCAATAATTCCAATAATTAATTTGAATCGATATGCCTGCTGCATTCCCTGGCTATTCTTAGCACCATTATACTGGGAAATAAAGATTCCCCCAGAAATACATATGGCATTGATAAAGACCAAAAAGATGAAGTTGATTTGTCCAGCAATATTCACACCAGACATCTTCACATCTCCCAATCCCGCCACCATAAAGTTATCGATAAGTGAAACCATGTTTTGAATCAATAGCTGACCCATTACTGGCAGGGCAATCAACAAAGCTTTTTTGTAAAAATGAAGGGGACCAAAGAGGCTCTTTGGGGGATTCACAAGGCTATTCATGCACACCACAAAATCACTTTGTACTAAAATAGTCAAGAGATTTTTTTATATAAAAAATATAATTTTACTGAATAAAATCTCTAAAAATACAAGTTATTTTTAAAAATGTATCAATTTGATTTTATTTAACCTCAGAACCTTTTTTTTCCATGGGCAAATTTAAACACATCTGTTATAATCTCTAGAATGGACTCCATGGAAAATATTCTCGAATACTACGATGAGCTATTTCCCGTCTCATCTGAGCAAAAAATGTTTTATGAGGAGATTTTAAGCTCTTTTACAATTGAGCCAAAGGTCCTCAGTATTGGTTGTGGAACTGGTGCCTTTGAACATCATCTATCTCGCCATAATTGTAATGTAACAGGAATCGATCATATTCCAGGCTTACTGGAATCTGCAACACGACGCCACCGACGACCAGGGTGCTCTATTCGGTTCTTCCAAATGACCATTCTCGAAATGGCACAATATCTTGGAAAAGGATTTTATAACCTGATTTCCTGTATCAACAACAGGCTCCCACCTATTCCAAATGCCTCTCAAATGGAAAAGTTTTTCCAAGATTGTAGGGATTTAATTGCTCCCAACGGATACTTTATCCTGCAAATTCCCAACTATCCCTATTATACCTGTCAGCAGGTGGGAAACCTTCCTGTTTCTGAAAGCATTCGTTCAAAGCTCTATACAAAGCTCATTACTGATGACAATGGAACACGAATGTTGCAGCAGGTGGAAACCAGCAATGGAAGATTGGTAACAGTACGCAACTACCAACCAGTGTATCCCCTTGCCTCTCAGGATGTGGAAGAACTCGCTCTGGATACAGGATTTCATGAAGTAAAATTTTATAGTGATTTTACCAAACATCCCTTTGTACCAGAATCTAGTCCAAACCTTATCTGCGTTATAAAGGCTTAAGACCCCATAAACAATGAAGTGTACCCGAGGGTACACTTCATTGGATTGCTTACAAATTATTTATTGTTTAATTTTCCATCGTCCTTCTTGTAAAATAAACCGTGATGACTCCAATTCAATAATACGACCATCTTCTCCAAAGAGCTTTACACTAGAAGCCAAAGGATTTACTTCAATTACTTTGAAATTAGTTCCATCATAAAAGAATCGCAAGCCTTCTCCAGGCATCTTTTTCCGAGCATCAGCATACCAATCGTATTCGTAAGAAAGACAACACAAAAGTCTACCACACTGACCAGAAATCTTCATTGAATTCAGTGAAAGATTCTGATCCTTTGCCATGCGAATAGACACGGGCTTTAGCTTATCGGACACAGAATGACAGCAATAAGGCCGTCCACAAATACCCAAGCCACCAGTGATTCTAGGCTCATCTCGCACACCAATCTGCCGCAGTTCAATGCGCATCTTGAATACAGACACCAAATCCTTTACCAATTCCCGGAAATCCACCCGCTTGTCTGCACTAAAGAAGAACAAAACCTTTTGCTCTTCCAAAAGATAATGCACAGCAATCAGCTTCATATCCAGCTTGTGGTTTGCAGCCTTTTCCTGAAAAATCTTAAAGGCAGAGCCTTCCTTTTCTTTCAGAGTTTCTGCCTTAGCCATGTCTTCGTCATTGGCTTTTCTATCAATGGCAATAATATCAGAAGGCTTAATTCCCACTGGCTGGGAAACAGGTCCCATAACACGAGCATAATCCTTGCCATATTTGGTGGGAATGATAACGTAATCACCACCACAAAGCTCCATTCCTTCAGGAGCTGTTGCGTACAGCCCCTCGCAGGAATACTCCAATTTCAGACGGAATAGTCGCTCAGGATAGACAAAATCCTCTGGGGATACATCCACCTCATGAGCCTCATGATCCTCCAAGTCGGAAAAATCATCCTCAGCAAGTCTATCTATATCGTTTTCAAAATAGTCTCTCATAAAAACCTACCTACATTATTAAGTCTACCAGTATTCCGTTTATTTCATCAATACGTACCAAAATCTGCATTGTTTCCAAATGATTTGCCAGAATATCGGAAGCAAGTTTATCTATTTTTTCATCAACAATATTTATCAGGTAAAATTTTTCCGTTTTAAATCGCTTACTAGGACGACGACGGATATTCATTTTTACCTCATAATTTGTGTGAACAATGAATCGAATCAAATCTCCTATAGCCTTGCGATAGGATTTAAAAGACTCCAAATTAAAATCAGCCTTTGCCACATCGGAAGCCAAGTCAGCCTTATCCTTCAAATAGACCAAGGCATCCTCAAACTCCATTCCCGCAATTTCTGGAGGCAAGCCAGCAGAAATCATCTGATTTTCCGCCACTTTTTGCTCCACCATGGAAGCAAAGCGACTTTTTTTCGCTACAGGCTTTTCAGTCTTTGCACTTTTATTACCAGAATTTGCGGCAGCGGCTCCTGCAGTTCCTATTGACGAAAGATGAAGGGAGGACTGCAAGGAATCGATTTGTGCCATGACTACAGAACCTCGTTAGTGGAATGTAACAAGGCGGAGGAGGAAGTAATAGCAGCTTTATCTAATAGCTGACTTCTAGCCTCCTGATATTCAGTTTCATCTACCAAAGAAATACAATGTCCCTGGAACAGAACACCATCCTCCATGACAAGTCTATGAGTACAAATATCTCCCATCACTGAAGATGATTGAAAAAGCTGAATAAAATCAGGAGCGGTAATATTACCTTCTACAACTCCACCAATAATGGCAGACTTAGCAATAATATTGCCCCGTACACGAGCTGTCTCACTAATAATTACTTTACCAGTAGCTTCCAAATCTCCATCCAAGTCTCCATGGATAGTTATAAAGCCTGCAATTTTCAAATTCCCAGATACAGCCGAACCAGAACCAATAAAAGTATTTATAGAAATATCATCGCTACGAAAAGCCACGACCACTCCTCGGTACACCGGAAAATTTCCGGGAAGATTGAATTGATACTACTTTTGCTTTACGTTGATATATTTTGCCGGATCCACAACATCAGATCCAATATGAACCTCATAGTGCAGGTGGGGACCAGTAGTAATACCAGTATTTCCAACAGTACCAATTACTTGACCCTGTTCAACATACTCACCTTTTTTCACTCTAAAAGAATTCAAATGGGCATATCGTGTATAAATTCCGTGTTTATGCTTAACAATGACGTAATTTCCAAAGCTTGTATCAAAGGCTACAGTAACAACCTGTCCGTCAGCAGTGCTTACTACAGGGTCTCCTGTACGCCAAGTAGAAAAGTCTAATCCCTTGTGGATATACCATTGTCCAGTAATAGGATGCTTGTTCTGTCCAAACTCCATGGAAATATGACCAACACCATTTTTCAATGGCCAAATACTGGGAATCTCTGAGAACAAAGCACCCTGAGACTCCAACATCTTTCCAATCTGTTCAATGGGCTGAATAGCACCTTCCAAATAAGAAATCAACTGCTGGATATCAGCTGTTTCCTTGGCAGTTCCAGCAACCAAGTCATTTGAATTAAACAGAGAAGATAAGTCACTTCCATGCATGGAAGAACGACTTGATTGATTGGATTGGTTAATTCCCAACAAAGAGAGAGATTGGGATAAGGAAGACTGAAATCGCTTTGCAGTCTGCATCAAATCACTATTTTGATCCCGCAGCTCATCTAAACTAGCCAGGGTCTTTCGATTTTCATCCTGGAGACGTGAAATTTCTGTATTAGCTCCAATGGTCTTCTTGTTAAAATAGAAGAAAGATGAAGCCATTCCCACAACGAGAATAATACCAAATACAAGGGCGAATACATTAGTCTGAAAACTTAAGGGTTTCGCTTGAGAATGAGGAACAAGCATTACTGTCAACTTTCTGTCAAAAACCTTAAAGATAGATGAGAAAAATCCACCAATCTTGGAAACACCTCTTCCGAAGAATCTTCCGATGGAAAACATGGCATTTTTCTCTATCTTTTTATATCGCCTTGTACGAGCCAATTTAAATCTCCATATATTATAAAGTCCATTCTATCATAGTGTAAAATCACTGTCAAATGGCACCTATTTATTCAATAGTCTATGCATACATATCCGTTCTCTTTATCGGCAGGAAAGAACTTTTGCTTAAATTTACTGTATTCCTAAAGACTATTCACAAAAATGAATTGCCAAGCTTTTACTTGACGGGTAACAATTCCTATGTTATTCTTTATTTTAGATAGGAAAATCTACTTGAATCTTTGGTCAATAGATTTTTTAAACCTTACCTCAGGAGCTTGAGTCCATCGCTCCTATCACTTTTTTTTTTGGAAGAAAGCCATGCAGTTTTTTGATACTCATGCCCACATCGGGCTTATTTATGATGATTCGATTGAACAATTACGTGTTGTACAAGATGCAAAGCAGGCCAATGTTACTCGCATTGTTAGCATTTGCAACAGTCTCCATGACTTTTCAACCGTGTATGATACACTAAAAACCGTATCTGGGGTTTACCATGCTGTAGGAGTTGCCCCCTCAGAGGTTAATTCTCCTGGTAGAGACTGGATTCGTATTATTGAAGACTCCCTCAAGCTCCCTAACGTAGTGGCCTTGGGTGAAACTGGATTGGATTACTATAGAAAGTTTGGAGACAAGCGTTCCCAAATTGAGCTTTTTATTACCCAGCTGGAAATTGCCAATATGATGGATGTGCCTGTTATCATTCATAATCGTGATGCCGGCAAGGATGTTCTTGATATTTTGGCAGAGCGTTGTCCTCCAGCAGGAGCTGTTCTCCACTGCTATTCTGAAGATGCAAAATATGCACGCAAAGCATTGGATTACAATATCTATTTTTCCTTTGCAGGAAATTTGACCTATCGGAATGCACGTAATCTCCACGAAACAGTGTTGAATATTCCCCTGGATCGCATTTTGATTGAATCAGAGGCACCATTTATGGTACCAGCAGAATTCCGTGGAAAGCGAAACATGCCTGCATACCTGCCTTCTACCGCCAAGTTCTTGGCAGAAATGCTGGAAATGGATCTAGAAGAGCTTAGTGTTCAGCTTTGGAAAAACAGTTGCAAGTTCTTCCGCCTCCCCGAATAACTCCATGCTGTATCATCCTGTTACTATTGGAAACCTCACCATTCCTGGAAATCTCTTTTTAGCTCCCGTGGCAGGTTATTCAGACAGAGCCTTTCGTTCTGTCTGTCGGGAAGGTGGGGCAAATTTTGCCTACACAGAAATGGTATCTGCAGAAGCCTTAGTTCGAGGTTCAGACAAGACTCATCAGCTGATGGTTCGGGCAGCCAACGAGGAAACCTATGCCATACAGCTTTTTGGTGGCACTCCAGAGGTAATGGGCCAGGCCGTAGAACTTGTGCTAAGTCAGCAAGACCGAGAGGTGGTTCCAGAGGTCATTGATATTAACGCTGGATGCCCCGTACCAAAAATCACTAAAACGGGCGCTGGCTCTTCCCTCACCCGTTGCCCAGAGCAGTTATACAAGGTGGTAGCAGCCGCAGTTTCTGCCAGCAAAGCCTTGGGAGACAAGCAGGTTCCCGTTACCATAAAGATTCGTTCTGGCTGGGATGCCCAAACCATGACCTGGAAGGAAGCAGCCCTTGCCGCCATAGAAGCTGGTGCAGCAGCCCTCACCATTCACCCCCGCACACGGGCACAAGGCTACGAGGGAAAATCCGATTGGAGCATATTAGCAGAATTGGTGGAATTAATTAGAACAAAAACCCAGGGAGCAGTACCAGTTTTTGGCAGTGGTGATATTTTTACCCCAGAAGATGCTCAACGAATGTTACAGGAAACGGGCTGTCAAGGAGTAATGTTTGCCCGTGGAGCCATGGGAAATCCCTTTATCTTTGTACAAACTCGACAGCTTTTAGAAACAGGCTCCTACGATGAAATTGAGCCCACAGTTCGTATACAAGCTGGAATCCATGAGCTACAGTGCTTGATACAGGACGCAGGTGAAGATTCTGCCTGTAGACAAATGAGAAAACGGTTCTGTGCCTACTCAAAGGGAGTGGCTGGAGGAAGCCGTCTACGAGAAGCTATTGTGTCAGCTGCTACAGAAGCCGACTATATTTCTCTCTTTCAGCGAGAAGGATTGCTTTAGTACCCTTGAAAAAGCCGTCAATGCAATGTAAAATAGGTATGTATGAATTTCTTGAAATTTTTCACTTCTATATTTGATTCTCTTTTTAAGTCCTCATCAAAGGATGGTAAGGCACGATCTGAGCTCAAACATATAGAAAATGAATTAAAACTCCACGTTCCCTCCATTTATAAGAATGGTGCCCTTATGGCGAATGTGGCAGAAGCCTTTGTTGTACTCTATACCAACACAAAGCATATCGAAGAAATTCTATCTAGTACTATTAAATCATCAGATGCCTCTCGAGCCACAGCCTTTGCAAACCGTCTCATTATGACAGGATTTTCTTCTGAGGTTCTAGATTTACAGCAAAGTCTATCTTTTGAGGCCCGAAAAAAAGCTGTGGTAATGGCAGAAAATGAAAGTAAGGTTTTTGCCGACCAAGCAAAGGCCTTTGAACAATTCATAAAAATATTTGAACAAGAAGAATTTGCTCAAATCAATCAAATCATTGCAAAGCTTTATCAACTTTTTGACATTTGTCGCTTTAACTTTTTCGGGGCTATCAGAACCTTTGTTCCCAATTTTACTGAGCATACCGATTTAGAAAAGGTTGAAGTTAAGAATATCCCCATCCAAGAGCTAGAAACAACACTCATGGACTTATACTTTGTAGCAAAGGATTTCCAAATAACCAGTAGCATGGCAAAGGCTATTATTGCCTTGGCAACAATTCATGCCGGTGAAAGAAAAATAGATCAGGACAAGATTCTCAACAACCTGAAAAAGATTTCCTATATTTTCCGACATATTCTTCAGCCTACATGCCTACACCAATTGGTCATGCTCAGCAAACAAGACCCAGAGCTGGTGCTGGAGTCAGCACAATACAATAGTACTGCTTTGCAAAACTATATTGAACATGAAAAAAAGCAATTTGAGGCAGACACCAACCGTATTCGGATGGAAGTTCAAGATGAAATTGTGGCTGAAGAAATAAACAGTCTTTTTAAGAATAGAGAACAAGAGATTCTTGCAGGTTATAATACTGAACAAAATGAATTCCTATTGCTTAATGGAACTACAGCCTTCACCTTGATTACTCCTATGCAAATCCTTAAAACCTTCCTTTCAATTTACGCAGACTCCCATATTCAGTCCCTGCTCAATGACATTGTAATCGAAGGTTTTTTCTACAATTCTACCTACAAAACAGAATTCTCTACGGCAGTTTTCTCCGTACTAGAGGCTCACGAACGAATTAAAAATTTCGAGAACTCCTTTGATCGCAACAATGTTAATGATATCGCAGTTATTAGAGGCTATGTTGCCGATGCTCATGGAAATCCAGACTTTTCCAACAAGCTCCTTCAAGCTATTACAAGAATCAATACAGAGGCAAAGAAAATTCTTCACGAGGAAGTTGGCCACCTCCTGAGTCTGCAACGTTTCCTTTTCGATATGCTCGAGGATGCACGGCTCATTAGTCCAGTAAACATCACTAATATAAAGGTGCTTCTAGCATCATCTCGCAATAAGGATAATGCAACTCAGCTGGAAAGTCAGTTACCAGATTGGCAGTTATTTTTTGGCATAATGAAAAATTATGTTGCTCTAGGTGAAAAAGAGAAGCAATAGGCATGGAGAAAGAGCAACCAACAACGATTGAAGAGTATAAAACAGTTATTTCTCAGCAGGAACGGCACATATACAATCTGAGTCAGCTTTTAGAAATTTCCAAATCCTTTGCTTCCACATTGGAATCAAAAACCCTATCCGAAGCCCTATTATACACCTGTTTGGGACAAATGCATGTTTTGGCTGCAGGAATTTTTAGCTTAAAGCAAATTGGTACTTCTGATTATCGCCTTGACGAAAGTGCCATTGGCTTTGATCTCCACCCCCAGGTGAATTACGCCTTCAAAGAAACAGAAGGCCTCATTCCCTTTTTACACGAAACTGAAAAATGTGCTTCCATAAATGAGCTAGAAGAGGTTCTTGAAGGAACATACGACTTAACCATTTTAAAATCCCTCAATGCAACCTTGGCCGTCCCCATGATTTATCAAAAGCATGTTGTAGGAATCCTTGTTTTAGGTCAGCGGATTTTTGGAGAGGAAGAAGACGCTTTTACAGAGGAAGAAAAAAAACAAATCCTTGATATTGCCACCCTAGCAGCCCTATCTATTAACACAGCCATGCTCATTGAACAGTCTTCCACAGACATGCTCACCCATTTAAAGCTCCGTCACTTTTTCTTCAATGTAGTAAATAACCGAATGGCTACCGCAGTGGAAACAAACACCCCTCTGGCAATTGTTATGCTGGATATTGACCATTTCAAACGCTTTAACGACATTTACGGCCATGCCTGTGGTGACTTTGTATTACAGCGAATTGCCTACATACTACAAGACAATATTCGTCCTGACGATCTTGTTGCCCGATATGGTGGCGAAGAATTTGTGCTTATGCTCCATAACGTAACAGAATATGAAGCAGATAAGGTAACAGAACGCATTCGTTCAGCAGTAGAAAGTGACGACATTGTTTTCACTGATATTCACATGCAGGTGACTCTTTCTGCAGGCTATACTGTATTTTACCCAGAGGAAACTAACGGTAAAAAAATAAAACTGGAATATCTGGTAAATTTGGCAGATGAAGCTCTGTACAACTCCAAGCATCATGGTAGGAACCGAGTAACATATTTGCCCCTTAATTGTTAAGAAACTGAGGCAGGAGTTTTATTCACCATGAATCTTCTAAAGAAAATACGAACCCCTTTTCGGTATGTTTTTTTTAATGCAACCTTTTTTCTTATTGGATTTAATCTGTTAGTATTCCTCCTTACCAACATAATGAGAGGACTCAGCAACTACTTGGCCCTAAATGTTATCCTTGTTCATGAATACAACATGTACTGGCAATTTTTTACCTACATGTTTGTTCACGGAGATTTTAGTCACCTATTTTTCAATATGCTGGGACTGTTTATTTTTGGCATGACAGTAGAGCAAGCCTTAGGCTCAAAGGAGTTCCTTTTAATTTATTTTATATCAGGAATTTTCTGTGGAGTTGCATCCTATTTTTTCTATCTCTTTTCTGGCGCATACTTTGTGTTTTTGCTAGGAGCCTCAGGAGCCATCAACTCCCTACTCTTGGCCTATGCCGTGATTTTTCCTCGGAACAGAATCTACCTAATGGGACTACTACCAATTCCAGCCCCCTTGTTGGTAGCAATTTATGCAGGAATGGAAATAGCAAGCCAGCTGCTCACTTTACAGAATGGTGTTGCCCACATGACACATCTAGCAGGCTTTGCCATTGCCTGGCTTTATTTCATAGTAAGGATGGGAATTAATCCATGGAAAATTTGGAAAGACGCATATCGGTAAAAACAGTTTTCTGCATCCTCTGTTTTCTACTTTGTAGCCTCCCCACCTTTGCAAAGCCTGTAGCAGGTCCTGCACAAGAGGAGTTGATTCGATTTTCTCTCTGGGCCACCTTAGAAGCCTATCCAGAGGCAGGAGAAGTTGTAGATATACAAAATCCCTATGCACATCCTGTTAACCGTCTCAAAGAAATTGTTCCTTTTTTTGTAGAAGGAATGGTCTGTGGCTGGAGCTTTACCTATACCCCTTCTGATAAAACTCGCAATGTAGAGGAATTTTTTGAGTTCAAGCTCCTACGTGAATTTCCCAATATGGAATCCATTATTAATTACACAGAGCCTTGGGTCGAAGAAAATAAATTGCAGTGCTGGATAGAATTCCGCTGTCCCCCTCACCTTACAGCTTGGCGAAACAGCTGGAAAACCCTTGGCTACCATCGCATTTCAGGTCGTGGACAAGGAAAGCTCATAGATGGCTTTGACGGCATTTACGAAGCAGCCACCATGGCCCTTAAAGAAGCCGTAAGAGAATATGCACGAACTATTACCAAAAATAAACCAAAAGAAATTGTAGGAGAAGTCCTTGTCACAGGTTTACCCAGCATTGGTTTAAAGTCTGGTAGATATATTGTTGACCTTGATTTTTTTCTCAATGTGAGTAGAATAATAAATTATACAATATATTAATTTTCTGCCATGGAGGTCATGATGTTGAAGTATGTTGTAAGCTTACTTTGTGTATTGTTCGTATTTAGTGGAGTATTTGCCACTGAAGATGTCGAATCTCTCCTAGCCCCTGAACCGGAGTACACCAAAACCGAAACAGTCCAGGGAAAGATTACCAGCGATTACCTCAAGAAGGGTGGTGGAAAGGTTACTATTGAGTACATGCCCGCATATGATGAGGCCCGCTTTAAGTATTCTTGTCCTACTCCATTGTTTGAGCAAAGTACTGCTATGTTGGCTATCAAGGAAAGCATTGAAGCTTTCGTACGGGAACGAGGATATTATTTCTACACCTACCTTAAGCCAGATGATACCTATTACGATAGTGCTTCAAACACTGTAATTTATACATCTTATATCAAATTGTTGAAATAGTCGGAGATATTGATGGATATTCAAGCCCTCATAAAAAATTTGCACCCCCTTGAAATTCGGGTGCTACT
>JAGCMR010000094.1 GCA_017646305.1 Spirochaetaceae bacterium | reverse complement strand
ACAAAGTCTGCACCCATAGCCAAGGCCAAGGTAATGTGATAATCATGTACAATACCACCGTCAGAACAGATGGGAATATAAATACCAGTTTTTTCGTAATATTCGTCTCGAGCCTTTGCTACTTCAATAGTTGCAGTTGCCTGTCCACGGCCAATTCCCTTCTGTTCACGAGTAATACAAATGGAACCACCTCCAATTCCCACCTTCACAAAGTCAGCTCCATTTTCTGCCAGGAACATAAATCCGTCTCGGTCTACAACGTTTCCAGCTCCTACCTTTACGTGATGGCCAAAGGTGTTGTGAATGTCGTGCAAGGCTCGCTTCTGCCACTCAGAAAATCCTTCTGAGGAGTCAATACACAGAATATCTACTCCAGCTTCAAGAAGGGCAGGTACACGCTCCATATAATCCCGGGTGTTGATTCCAGCACCAACTACATATCGATGATTTTCGTCCAGCAATTCTAGTGGATGTGCTTCATGAGATGCATAATCCTTTCTAAAAACCATAGAAACAAGATGTCCATCCTTGGTAATAACGGGGAGAGAGTTCAGCTTGTGCTTCCAAATTAAGTCATTTGCTTGGCTCAAGGTAATTCCGTCTTCGCCCACAATCAAATCATCAAATTTGGTCATATAATCCTGAACTAGGGCATTGGGATCAACCTTGTTGATTCTAAAATCACGGCTGGTAATAATTCCCAGTAATTTGCCATGGGGAGTTCCATCTGCTGTAACTGCTACTGTTGAGTGACCAGTCTTTGCCTTCAAATTAATTACATCCTGCAAGGTATTGGCTGGCTTGATATTGGAATCAGAAGTTACAAAGCCTGCCTTGTGACTCTTTACCCTGCGAATCATCTCTGCCTGCTGTTCAATAGTCTGTGACCCATAAATGAAGGATATTCCTCCCTCCTTTGCCAGTGCAATAGCCATGGTGTCATTTGAAACAGACTGCATTACTGCAGAAACCATGGGAATATTCATGTACAAAGGGCATTCCTCTCCCTTTTTGAATCGAACAATGGGAGTGCGTAGACTCACATTGGATGGAATGCAATCTGCTGATGAGTATCCAGGAACCAAAAGATATTCCCCAAAGGTATGGGAAGGTTCTTCAAAGTAATATGCCATGTAAGTCTCCTTAATCACGTGAGTACAGCACGTGTATAATAATGGATAGGATAAATAGATTAATTCACTATTATATGGAAAATAAAACGGTGGTGCAAGGGGCGAATGAAGAAAGAATAGAAGCTAAAATAAAGTCATGAATAAAGAACCTAGTAAAATATATAGTAAAATTTACAAATATCTCAAAAAAAAGGTGCAGTAATTTTTTAAAAAAAAGAAAAAAAATTTGACAACAAAAAAAAACAATGATAAAATTCGTACATCTAGTATTAAAGGAGAATGATTTATGATTACCTTCTTGATTGGTGTTGCAATCTTGATCGTTGGTTACATCGTCTACGGTTCTCTCGTAGAAAGAGTATTCCAGCCAGATGATCGTCCTACACCTGCTGTTGCTATTAACGATGGAATTGACTTCGTTCCAATGGCAACTTGGAGAATCTTCTTGATTCAGTTGTTAAACATTGCAGGTCTTGGCCCAATTTTCGGTGCCATTTCTGGTGCTCTTTGGGGACCATCTGTATACCTGTGGATTGTATTCGGAACAATTTTAGCAGGAGGTGTTCATGACTACATCTCTGCAATGCAGTCCGAGCGCAATAATGGTGCTTCTATTTCCGAAATCGTAGGAAAGTACATGGGACCTTTTATGAAGCAGGTTATGCGTGTATTCTCTGTAGTACTTTTGGTTATGGTTGGAACCGTATTTATGGTTGGACCTGCTGGTCTTATCGCCCTGTTGACTCCCGAAACCTTGAACGTAAAGTTCTGGACTATCGTTATCTTGGTGTACTATACCTTGGCAACATTCCTGCCTATTGATAAGGTTATTGGTAAATTGTATCCCGTATTTGGTGTAGCCCTTATTTTGATGGCTTTGATCATCGGTGGTGCTACTGTTGTTAATCACTTTAATGGTTCTACTCCTATGTTGGAGCTCTGGGACTTCCCCCACAACATGCATCCTACAGAATTGCCTCGCTGGCCCATGATGTTCATTACTGTTGCTTGTGGTGCTCTTTCTGGATTCCATGCAACACAGTCTCCTTTGATGGCTCGTTGTATTAAGAGTGAGCGTCAGGGTCGCCGTATTTTCTACGGAGCAATGGCTGCTGAAGGTGTTATCGCATTGATTTGGGCTGCTGCTGCAAGTGCATTCTTCTACAAGGGTGGTTCTGTTCACGCTATTGCATTTGCTGGTAACTCAACAACTGTATACGAAATGTCAACTACTTTGGCCGGTACAGTT
>JAGCMR010000011.1 GCA_017646305.1 Spirochaetaceae bacterium | reverse complement strand
TGGTGAGAAACTTGATTCTGCCCACTTTTACTTTTAGAATCATTTCCAGCAGTGTACGACAGAGTTTCTTGTTCCGCATGACTCGGGTGAAAATAAAGTCGTCGGTAATGTCTAGGTCTTCCCAGGGTTTGAATTTGGTGGTGGTTTGGTTCTCCATTCAGTCTCCGTGAAAAAGTGTTTCATATATATTATATGCTTGGAGGTGAAAAAAACTGCGTGTTTGTTAGAAAATAGTTTTATTTTTTGATGCAATTGGAGACAGTCTTTCAAGGTTGGGCTTAGAAAAAGGAGTTATACGAAATGTACCAACTCTTTTTCCAATGCAGAAAGAAGTTTGGCATTGTTGTCTTGTAATTGGAGAAGATAATTTTTTAAATTTTCAGGTAGTTCTTCGTTTATGTTGGACAAATTGTCGGTCTTTTCCAGAAAAAGAACGTGGAATTCTACTTTCAGTGCATTGCTGAGTTTTTCCAATGTTGTATCACTTATCCAAGTCTTGCCACACTCAAGATTGGCAATGTAGGTATTAGACAAATCTGTCATCTCGGCAAGCTGTGCTTGTGTTATACCTCTTTCTTTTCGCAATCGTTTGATATTAGAAGCAACAATATCTCGGACATGGTTTACTGATACCATATTTTAATTGACAGAAAGTCTAGCAAATGAATATGCAGAGGATGGAATTGAAATTCCATCAATTTCTCTTCACTCCTTTGGAATCGGATTGACTCCTCAGTTGCGTTTCTCTCCTTCAAAGAAGACATCTCTTGTTTTAGGCTGTGACTTTATTTTTGATTTTGGACGTGGTAAAAACTCTACAGGGTTTTATAGGGACTATGAAAGAGAGACTACTTCTGGTCATGAGAGTGGTTCCGAGTGGACAGAAATTGCTGCAAACTCAATCGACAAGTATTTCCGATTCGGTCTGAGTCCCTACATTGGTGTCGGTATCAACTTCTAGGTAAAAAAAAATTTTAGTAGTACTGGAGCCATGGAAGGTTTTTAGTCTTCCATGGCTTTTTTTATCCCTTCTTGTAAAACCTGTAGGAATAGAGGATTGGTAGGCCGATAAACACCACCAGCAGTGTAATCATTGCCCAAGGAAGGATTGAATAGGGCAACAAGGATGAAGCCATAAGTAAAAGCCCTCCAATCACCCAAACCTTGCCGGCAAAGCGGTGGGTGGCGTTCCAGTTGGCTTCGTTTTTTAAGGTCCAGATAATGCGAATTCCCACCGTGCGGTTTTGCTGGCACTTGGGCAGGTAATTTCCAATAAGTACAAATAAGGCTCCCATGGTCAAGGATACCACAAAAAGCACATTGATTTCCTTGCCTAAGGTAACGGCGTAGGTTAAGCTATTGGCCATTACGGACAGCAGGGGACAAATCCACAGAACTAGTCCCATCATCTTGGGGCTTTGCTTTTTGTTACGCAGGTCTTTTCCTGAGGCGAAAATACAAATTCCGTGAATCGCCAGAATAAGTAGAGGCAAAACAAAGACAGCAAAGGGCTTGCTACTCCACCGGTCCGCCTCGCCATTCACTCCCCAGTGAATGGGCATGGACTCAGGAAGCTTGTTCCAGACAATCATGCCAAAAATCATAGGGGAAAGCAGGACGAGACATGATAAAATAATGTTCAGTTTAGTGTGTTTCATTTGCATCTCCTAGTAAAGTTTCTTCTTGTGCATTTGTTCCCTGCAAGTGGCTAATCCACAGCATGATTTCTTCCAATACTGAGGCATTTAATTCATAATAGATAAATTGCCCCTCCCGTGTATCCCGTACCAAGTCAGCTTCCTTTAACACAGAAAGATGTCGAGAAATAGAAGCTCCAGTTACAGGAAATTGCTCGGTAATCTCTCCTGCGGACATTCTGCTTTTTTTCAGCAGGTTTAAAATTTCCCGACGGATTGGGTCTGCAAGAGCTTTCATTGTTTGCTGTAATCCCACCTTTACTCCTTTTAACATTTAACCTAATTGTTAAATATAGTGTAAGCAATGATAGTTATTTTGTCAAGCTTGAAAAAATCTGCCGTTTTGTGAGATTGCAGCACGGTCAAAAAATTTTTACTGACAAAAAAAGATGAAAGTAGTATACTAGATTTTAAAAGGAGGAATGATGATGCAAGAAAAAAACTTGCCGCGTTGGGTAGGCTGGGATTCTTTGACACTCCATGGAAAATTCCGTCAGTATCAGGTGGATGTGGCCAAGGGAGACAGTCTGAGCCACTACAGCCTTGGGGATGTGGACAGGGATGGAGAAATAGGCTCTACCCAGATCCCCTTATCAGAAGGGGCTATCCGAAATGGAATTGAATATCCCACCTTTTGGAGCCGCTTACCTCTTTCTATCCAGCCAAACAACCGTGATCAGCGGCGGGGCTTGTACTCCATTCATGCCATGGGAACCTCCCTTATCTTTCCTCTGAGCCAGAAAAATCTTGAGGTGCGACAGGAAAACAATATGCGCTCCTGTACTGCAGGAGTGTATCTTGCACTAGAAACCAACAGCCCCACCATCACCTTTCACTTTCGTTATCTGAATCGCAGCGATCCTGCCCAAGATGGTCGCCCCGCCTTGAAGGGTTTGGACAACAGAAGCTTTTCTGGTATCGATATTTATCAGCTGGAAAATGGAGTTCCTGTATTCAAAAAGAATCTTCGCTCAGAAAAGGGCGTGATGGAAGGCAGCTGGTGCTACGAAACTGGCTTGCAGGAAGGCTCTGTATCTGGTGAGTTTATAGTGATGTTGCCCACCTACAACGGATTCCAACCACTAACTAATGGTTCTGACAAAAAAAATCCTTCTGGATTTACCTTGGAGTTCACTGCAAATTCCACCACCAAGGAATTTGAACCCTTTGCAGAATCCTCTCGCAAACCAATTTTGATTTATGGCACCAGCATTACCCAGGGAGACGGAGACAATGGCCTACGTCCCGGAGCCACCTACGCTGCTCAAATCATGTGGGCTTGCCAGCGGGAAGTGATAAATCTTGGGGTAGCAGGCAGTGCCCAGCTTGAGTACAAGATGGCAGACTTTTTAGCCCAAATCGAAAGTGAGGTGTTTATTCTTGATCCAGGCTGGAATCTCACTGCCACAAGTCCCGATGCTCCCAACTGCACTGCCAACGGAGCCCCTGCCAACATCACCAATGAAGAGGTGGTGGCTCGTATAAAATACATGGTAGAGGCCTATCGTCAGCAGCATCCAGAGACTCCCATCGTCATTTGTCCCAAGTTTTTGAAGGAAGGTGATGGAGATGCTAACGGCGGAAAGTCAGCCCTTCCTCCCCAAGGGATTTCTCTGCCAGATGATTGGAAAAATCCAGAAGGTTACTTGTATTCTCGGGAAGGTTTTCTCTTGCTGAAGGCTTACTTGGAGCTGGTGGAATCTGGGCTGAAAAACCTCCATTGGGCAGAGCAGGGTGTTACTGAGGAAAATGGAAATTGGTTGGGACATGGCTTGACTGCGGCAAATCTCCATCCACCAGTAGGGGGTATGACCTCCATTGCAAACTTTGTGCTTCAGGCAGTGGCTCAAGCTGCCCCTCAGGTATATGACGGAAAAAAACTTTCAATCCCTGTAGACTGATTGCTATGGGAAAATGAAAATCCACAGGAGACATAAGAATGAATGGCACGGAAAAAATTCGTATTGGATATGCAGGTTCTGGTACCTACAATCAGTTAACTGCTGGTTCTCGCTTCTGCAACAAGGTAAGTGATTCTGCAGGAAATCATAGTCAGAGGGGATTTTTAGGTGGTGCCCTGTACAACGAAAACTGGGAGCCTTCTGACGGCTTTTGCTTTCAAGATTTTTCTGTAGCAGGCTTAACCACAGCCCAAGATGGAAAGCTTGATGCCACCATAGAGGCTCTCGCTCCCGCTTTGGAGTGGAAGCCAAGCATCCTGCTTTTACAGCTGAATCCCCACTTGGATTCTCAGCCAGAAGCCTATGGCCAGCTGATGCTCCAGGTGATTTCTACCATTCAACAGCAGCTTCCTGAATGTAGCCTGTACGTGGTAAGTCCCCTGCCAGCTGGGATCCCAAAATGTGGTCCTGTGGTGGAACGAAGCTGCGAAATGGCAGCCAGTTTTAACAAGGCTTTGAAGGAAGCCGTCAAAAAAGCTGCTGGCCCCAAATTGAGCTACATCGATTTGCTCTCCACCTTGGATGAGGCTTCTTGGAAGGCTCTCCTGTCTGAAATTTCAGTTTCAGCAGGGACTTTTGTTCCAGTTGGAAGTGATGCAAAGCTAGGAAGCTACCAGTGGAAGCTGGCTCAAAGTCTTTTGTTTGGCTTCTTTGAGGATGCCGAGCAGTTGATTTATCCCGAT
>JAGCMR010000093.1 GCA_017646305.1 Spirochaetaceae bacterium | reverse complement strand
GAATCTGTCGTAGGGATTTCCCACGGTGCGAATAGTTTTATTCTTTATATCTTCTTGTCCTGCAAAGGGATCCACTAAGTGGCCATCTTCCAGTGACGCTGCAATGGCATTCATAGTAAAGTCTCTGCGGGAAAGATCTTCTTCTATGGTGCCTGCAAAATTCACCGCATCTGGGTGGCGCCCGTCGCTGTAGTCTGCTTCGGTGCGGTAGGTGGTAACTTCTATGGAATGACCCATAAACAAGACGGTGACAGTGCCGTGGGCAATGCCTGTGGGAATGACCTTACGGAAAATCTGTACTACCTGCTCTGGTTGGGCATTGGTAGCCACATCCCAGTCAGATGCAATTTTGCCACGAATCATGTCACGAACAGCCCCTCCTACTAAATAGGCTTCGTAGCCATTGGCCTGAAAGATTTCATTCATTTTTTTGAGGGGCTGAGGAATTTTAATATTTTTCACAAAGCATCCTTACATTCCGTGGATTAGTGCTTCGGCAGCTTGCGGTCCAAAAAGATCCATACGAGCATTTTGTAGTGCAGCCCATTCGGAACTTCCTTCTCCCACAACCTCGATAACAGTGTGGAACAGTTCTTTTCCCGTTTCCATTTCAAGGCAGGTAATGTCTCCAATGAGGGGAGTGTAGAATATACCATCTTTTTCAGTAACTTCTCCATTGTATTTTACCGTTCCGTAAATCAAGAAGTTGGAATTATTTCCAATGAGGTTGTAGGCTGCTTGGTATATCTTTGCTTGGTCTCCAGAGTGAACTTCGTTTACAAAGTCTACATTTCCAATGGAAGAAAAACCGTTTCTAATGAGGGCTGTCAAAAGGGCAGAGGCAGAACGGCTATTGTCTCGAATGGGGTTGCCTGTAAGACCGTAGTCTACAATGGCAATATTTCCACCCTTGTTGTGGCGATTTGTCTTTACAATGTAAGGAATTGAAACGACTTTTTTGCCATCTTTTGATTCTACAGAGAAGGTAATTTCACTATTGCAGGTAAAGCTGGTGTCTGGAGGAGTAAATGAAACCTGTCCCTGATCATCGGTGGTTAATTCTGTGGTGGCAAAGGAAATTTCAGTCTTATCTTTGCCAACAGGATAGGTAACGGTAACAGTAATTCCAGATTCAGCTGATTCTGTATCTTGATTTATAACAGTTGCGGTGAAATCTATCGCAAAGTTTTGTCCCACTCTGATTGCAGCGGGAGTTTTTCCTGCTTGAAGGCTTAAATCAGGAACTGGAGGAGGGGGAAGCTCTGGTTCTTCAGCAACCTGAAGTTCTACTTCGGCTCCTTCTGATAAAGATTCATCTGTGGGAGAGATTTTATTCTGTTCTTGAGCAGAATGTGAGTCAGAGGCTTCTTTTGTAGTTAAGCAGGAAGAAAACACCAGACAAAATACTAAAATCATACTGATAAAGGTTGTTCTAAACATTATTCAATCTCCAATGTATAATTTCGTGTCATTGTAATAAGCTAGCAAGTTTTATACAATACTTATTGATAATAAAATAGTGAATCAGTATGATAGTTACATTATGAGAGCAACATTTGCCAATATATACATGGGAAATTTACGCAATAATATAGAACAAGTTCGTAATCAGCTGCAGCCTGGGGTTAAATTATGCATTCCTGTAAAGGCTGATGCCTATGGTCATGGAGCTATTCCTGTGGCTCACACGGCGGTGGAATGTGGTGCTGATTATTTGGCAGTGGCTGCTGTTTCTGAAGGGGTGGAATTACGAAAGGCGGGAATCACCATTCCTATTTTAGTTTTGAGTTTGCCTCAACCATCTGAGTTTACTGAAATTATTGAACGACACTTGACGCCATCTCTGTGTGATTCAGAATTGATACGAATGCTGAATGTAACAGCCACTGCCATGGGACGAAAGGTTCCAGTTCACTTGAAGGTGGATACGGGCATGGGGCGCATTGGTTGTTCTCCTGATGAGGCTGCAGACTTGGCCCAGCTCATTGCCAATTCCCAGGGCGTGAGCCTTGACGGTGTTTTTACCCACTTTGCCGTTTCTGATT
>JAGCMR010000092.1 GCA_017646305.1 Spirochaetaceae bacterium | reverse complement strand
GATGCTGTTGTTTCCACAGACTTCCGCCACGATCCCCGCACTTCTATCTTCGATGCCAAGGCTGGTATCCAGCTGTACGGAACCTTTGTTAAGGATTGTTCTTGGTACGACAACGAATGGGGTTATTCCAAAAAGGAATTGGAAATGGCCAAGGTTATCTCAAAGTAAGATAGCTTTTTAGCTTAACCTTATGAAACCGGTCTTAGTTTTAAGGCCGGTTTTTTTATTTTAAAAATCCTTTTCTTCAGATTATTCTCCCAAAGGCAGATTTTCAGTGTATACTACTTCTATGACACGGGAAGAAATTTGTAATGCCCTTGTGGCCGGAAATGTAGTATTGGGAATAGAACTTGGTTCCACAAGAATTAAGGCCATTGCCTTGGCTGCCAGTACAGGTAGTGTGATTGCCACTGGTGGTTTTGACTGGGAAAATCGCTTAGAGGATGGAATCTGGACCTATCATCTAGAGGAAGTGGAGCAAGGTCTTCAGTCTTGTTATAGGGCCTTGGTGGAAAATATTCAATCTCAATACCAGTGCAAGGTAAAGAAATTTGCTGCCATTGGAATTAGTGCCATGATGCATGGTTATCTTGCCTTTGACAAAGATGGCCAGCTTCTTGCACCCTTTAGAACCTGGCGAAACACCTGTACCCAGGAGGCAGCCAGTATTCTTAGTGCTGAATTTAATTTTAATATACCACAACGATGGAGCATTGCTCACCTGTATCAGTTGATGCTAGATAAGGCGAGCCATCTTCAGCAGCTGGATTATCTTACTACCTTGGCTGGCTATGTTCACTGGAAGCTAACGGGAAATCGTGTTTTAGGAATTGGTGATGCTTCTGGAATGTTCCCAGTGGATGGAAGGGCTGGAAATTATGATGCCACCATGATGAATACCTTCAATGGGTTTGTGGAAAAATCTGGTTTTTCTTGGAGTCTAGAAGAGGTTCTTCCTCAGGTGCTGAAGGCAGGGGACAATGGGGGACAATTAACAGAGACTGGTGCAAAATGGCTTGATCCCACAGGAATGCTGGAAGCTGGAATCCCCTTGTGTCCCCCAGAAGGTGATGCTGATACTGGCATGGTGGCAACCAATGCGGTAGCTGTAGGAAAGGGGAATGTAAGTGCAGGTACCTCTATCTTTGCAATGATTGTAATGCAGGAGTCCTTAAAAAAAGCTTATCCAGAAATCGATGTAATTACTACACCAGAGGGTAGCCCTGTGGCCATGGTTCATTGCAACAACTGTACTGGTGATATTGATGGTTGGGTGGGACTTTTCCATGAATTAAGCCAGAGTCTGGGACTAGAGCTTCCTCGTTCTAGGCTCTACGATGTGTTTTATCAACAGGCATTGCTGGGAGAATCTCATTGTGGTGGTGTAATGAGCTACAATTTTTTGTCTGGGGAACATTTGGTAAAGCTTGATTCTGGGCGCCCCTTGCTGATGCGGCTTCCCGATAGTAATTTTACTTTGGCAAATTTTGCTCGAAGTCTTTTGTATAGCTCCATGGCCACCTTAAAAATTGGCTTAGATGTGCTTATTCAAGAGGAAGGGGTGGAACTACGGGAATTGGTAGGTCACGGAGGTTTGTTCAAAACACCAGAGGCTTCTCAGCGGATGATGGCTGCCATGGGCTTTCCTGTTTCTGTGCTGGAAACTGCTGGAGAAGGTGGTGCTTGGGGTATTGCAGTACTGGCAGATTATATGCTGCAGAAGCAAAATTATGGCAGCCTTGGAGAGTTTTTGCAAAAAAAATATTTTTCTTCCATGGCCTT
>JAGCMR010000091.1 GCA_017646305.1 Spirochaetaceae bacterium | reverse complement strand
GTAAAATCCCAGTCTAATCGAGAAATCTTCATGACAGGTCATTTGGAATACGACACCGATACCTTAGCCCAGGAATATTTCCGAGATTTGAACAAGGGGTTGCCCATCCAGTTACCTGCAAATTACTTCCCGGGAAACAATAATGAGAATGAGCCTGTTTCCACCTGGAGAAGTACCGCACACCTATTCTATTCAAATTGGCTGAACTATTACGTTTACCAGGAGACACCATTTAACTTAACGGACATTCACTAAAATTTGTGCCACTAGGCCTTGTCTGAGTGGCAGTGAATCCAGGTAAGTTCGTGCTTGTTATAATGCAGATGAAAGATTCTGCTATTGGGAATAGCTTCAAATTCTTGAATCAGCTTCCAATGGATTTCTCCCTGCATCTTGATGGTACAAACCATATTTTTACACAGTCCACTTTCTAACCAGCGGTGAATCCACTCCAAAAGTCGCTCTGGATAGCAAATTACATCTGAAAAAATCCAATCAAACTCTCCTAATTCCTCTGGTGGCAGTGTAAAGGCATCATGCTTATGGAATTCTACAAGCTCATTATTCATAATACGATTATCCAATGGACTTCTATCTACCGCATAAACCTTACAGCCGAGTTGCACGAGCACCCAAGTCCAGCCGCCAGGACAGGCTCCTGCATCAATGCATCGCTGACCAGTTTGGGGCATTGTACCAAAGTGAGCTTGACATTGGGTTAAAGCCTCCTGTAGCTTAAGATATGCTCGGCTGGGAGGATTTTCGTGATCCTCCACAAACTGGATAAGACCAGCAGGAAAACTACTGGTTGTTTTTCCAGAGGCCAGCAAGGTGTTTGGGTCAAGAAGGGTATATACTCCTGCTGTGGAAGCTGGCACAGAAAAGGGAAATTGTCGTGGCTTTAAGTTCATGTAGGGTAATTTTTCTTGAATTAGCTGGCCACGACGAAAGGCTGTAATAAAATAAGGTGCCCAGTTACGCTGAATGGATTTTAAGGCGTTTGCAGCTTCGCCAATGGAGGTAAAGCTGATGATTTGTGGTTCCAATAGGACGGTGCTACACCAATAAGGTGTGGACTGAGGATCAGGACCACGAAGAACTTCCGGTAAATCCTGTGGCTCAAAGATAAAAAGATTTTCATATCGATGGGCTTTTTCCAATAGCTCTTTTGTTAGGTGGAATCGGTTTTCTAGCTCAGAAAGGAGGAATTCTGCCTGATTGGGAAAGGCAAGATAACCGATAGAGCCTGTGGGGAGTGAAGCTGGAATGGTAAAGACTTGCTCTTGGAACTTTGTCCCTTCTATTGTGTGGGAAAATTCCGTCATTTTCTTGGAAGGAATTTGATTTTTCTTTGCGAATTTACTGGAATGAAAGTCTTTTCGATGTGCCATAATTTACCATACTATAAATTGATTGCAGGGTAAAGTCAAGATTAAGGCGATTCTGGAGATTTGAATCCTATTGACATGAAATATGAGTTCTGTTATGTTGTAACTATAAGTTAGTTTAATTCAATATTTTTTGTATTATTTCCTGATGCATAAACCAAATCATTTACATATGGAGAGTTTTTAATGGCACCGATTCAAAGACGTCGTTTTGTAGACACGTCAGAAAATCCGCCTCAGAGTGACCAGCCAGAGTTAGAGTTTGAGTCATCTGTAGCAGATTCCCACCTTCCACCTGAACAAGAATTATTTGAAAGTACGGCAGAAAATACATCGGCTGCCACTCCCACAGAAAACCATCCTATCAGTGAACCATCGATTTCAGAAGATAATTTAGAAACAGCATCGTCAACAGAAGCAGCACCAGCACCTCGGGAGCGGGTTGTTGTACGACGAGCGGTAAAAAAGCCTGTTGCCAGAAGCTATGGAGAAGGTGAACACGGTCTTCGTAGTAGAGGTTCTGGTGATTTTTCTCCAAGTCCTCGGGGACGCAATTCTTTTGGCGATTCAGAATACACCCCACGTGGCCGTGGGCGGAACAATACAGGATTTAGACCTTCCTATAATCGCAATGCTCCTTCCAATAATTTTGATAGAACCATGCAGTTGAATGCAGAAATGGAAGAAGCTCGTGCTTCTGCAATGGCTGAGGATGCCAACAATGATTCTAAGCCACGGCTTTTGATCAATGATTTAACAAGCATGGGAATGAAGGGCTTGCGGGACATGGCTATTCAGTATGGCTTCTCCAATGATGATTTAGCTCCCATGAAAAAGCAGGAGTTGATTTTTGTCATTTTGAAGGCTCATACAGAGCATGGAGGCATAATTTTTGCTAGTGGTGCTTTGGAAATTCTTCCTGATGGCTACGGCTTCCTTCGTTCTCCCCAAAATAGCTATTTGCCTGGTCCAGATGACATTTACATTTCTCCCAGTCAGATTCGATTGTTCAATCTAAAAACGGGAGACACCATTTATGGTCAGATTCGATCTCCAAAAGAGGGAGAGCGATTCTTTGCCTTGCTCCGTATTGAAACAGTAAACTTTGATGAAACACGAGTTGCTCAGACTCGTATTCCCTTTGAAAACCTTACTCCACTGTATCCTAATGAAAAACTGAATCTTGAAACAGTTACCGATGAAATTTCTACTAGAGTGATGGATTTGTTCAGTCCCATTGGAAAGGGACAGCGCTCCTTAATTGTAGCTCCTCCCAAGGCCGGTAAAACTATCTTGATGCAAAAGATTGCCAATGCCATCACTGCAAACCATCCAGAGGTATACCTTATCGTTTTGTTAATTGATGAACGACCTGAAGAAGTTACTGAAATGGAGCGCTCTATTCAGGCGGAGGTTATTTCTTCTACCTTTGATGAGCAGGCTACTCGCCACGTGCAGGTTGCAGAAATGGTTCTGGAAAAGGCCAAGCGATTGGTAGAGCACAAGCGGGATGTAGTTATTTTCTTGGATTCAATTACTCGATTGGCTCGTGCATATAACCAAACCGTTCCCACCTCTGGTAAGGTGCTTTCTGGAGGTGTGGATTCTAATGCCCTCCACAAGCCCAAACGATTCTTTGGTGCTGCCCGTAACGTAGAGGAGGGAGGAAGTCTTACCATCATTTCCACTGCCTTAATTGAAACTGGTAGCCGTATGGATGAAGTTATCTTCGAAGAGTTCAAGGGAACCGGTAACATGGAAATTAACCTGGATCGTAAATTGGCTGACCGTCGCCTTTTCCCTGCTATCAACATCAAAAAATCTGGTACCCGAAAGGAAGAATTGTTGTTGACAGAAGAAGAGCTTCAGAAGGTTTGGGTATTGCGAAAGGTTATTAATCCCATGGATGATGGAGAAATAATCGAGCTTCTGCTTGACAAAATGAAGAAAACAAAGAATAATGAAGCGTTCTTGAAGTCCATGAATAGCATGGGTGGAGAGTAACAGCTTAATTTTGAAACTTGTCATCTTGTGGGTGCAGAAGATAAATGTCCCTGCATCAGGGCAAGGTGATTATCATAATGATTTATGGAGGATAGAATGAAAGAGGGAATTCACCCTAACTACCAGTTGACAAAGATTACCTGTG
>JAGCMR010000090.1 GCA_017646305.1 Spirochaetaceae bacterium | reverse complement strand
TAATTTTTTAGTATAATTAAGATATTATATTTTTGCGGAGGCTATATGGCTATTGGTGATTCTGTATTCCAGCTTGTAACGTTCCAGCTTGGTGAAGAGCTGTATGGTGTGGATATTATGGATGTTAAGGAAATTGTAAAGGTTCAGAACGTCCGATCGATCCCCAACGCTCCGTATTATGTTGAGGGTATTTTTAATCTTCGTAGTGAAATCATTCCCATCATCAACCTTCACAAGCGCTTCCGTCTCAAGAAGATTGAGATTAAGGATGACGACATGGCTGATGAGTTTGAGGGTGGATTCATTATCCTCAATATTGATGGACTTAAAATTGGTATCATCATCGACCGAGTTGCTCGTGTAATTTCTGTGAATCGTGACGAAATTAAGCCACCACCACAGATGCTCAGCGGTATCGGTACGGAGTATATTCACGGTGTTGTACGTCAGGATAATGGTTATCTCATCATCCTGGATATCCGTAGCTTGTTCAATCCTAAGGAACTGCGAAAGCTGCTGGATATAAACTAATATGATTCAAACCTATAGTTCCACAATCCGTCGCAAGGAAATGGACGCTGTGCTTACTTGTATGGTGGACGAGAAAATCGGTCCCGGAGAGATGGCACGGCGTCTCGTTCAATCTGTAAAGGAGTTCTTTTCCGTAGACGGAGCCTTTGCTTTTCGTAGTCCTGCCATTGCATTAAAGTATGTATTTAAAGCCTTTGATCTGGAGCCTGGTACAGGTGTAATCATTTCTGCTTTGGCACCAGTATGGCAGCTACAGGCTGTCAAAGAGCTAGGATATAAGCCCGTCATTGTTGATGTTTCCCCTGATACAGCCTGTGTTACCCTAGAAGCCTTGGAAGAAGGTATTAAGCAAGGTGGACGTCTCATAATTCTTTCAGAAACAGCTGGATTCTTGCCTGAATTCGAGGGAATTCAAGCCTTGGGAATCCCTTTTGTAGAAGACGTTTCTTGTAGTGTGGGATCCTTCCGAAATCTTCCTGTTAAAGAAGGTGAGGAACAGCAAATCAAGCGGGCTGGAACCTACGGTGTCTTTTCCATCATGGGACTAGAAGAAGGAGACGCAATTACAGGTGGCGGTGGAGCAGTGCTTATGGCCCCAGGTCGTCGAGAGTGGATTATCCTGAAGCGGCTTGGAGAAGAAGCTCCTACCACAGATCTGCTTCCAGACTTAAACAGTGCCTTGGCCTATATCCAGTTGAAGGAATATTCTCGTAACGAGGCTATTCGTCAGGATTTATTTTCTGCTTTTCAGAAGGCTTTAATGGCCAGCCGACATAAGTGCTTGATGCGAACACCAGAAGGCAATTCTTCTGTAAATTCCTTTTCTGTGGTTTTAAGTAGTGGCCTAAAAGATGTTCGCCAGTATGCCTCCCGCAAGGGAATAGAAATTCAGCCTACATTCAGCGGTAGTATTGCAGCTTTTTTGGATGAAGAGCTAGAAGGATGCATAAATGCTCGTTCCCTATATCTACGAACAGTAGATTTTCCTCTGTATCCACGACTTGGTGCTACCCATGCTGCTACCATTGCAAAGGTACTAGGAACATTACCGTAAAGGGAGGGTAGTATGAGAAACTGCTTGATTGTCGTTAATGCCTACAAAGACGAGTGCATGGATTATGCAGAGATTATCAAGCAATATCTTGAAACTCGAACTATCCACTGTACCACCTTTTTATTTTCTGATGCAAATCATGGGTGTTCCTTTGATGGACACGATTTTTGTATTACAATAGGTGGTGATGGAACAGTTCTCTTTGCTGCTAGAGGCTGCGCTCCCTTGGGTATTCCCATTTTTCCTATTAATTTTGGTCATTTTGGATTTATTGCAAGTATTCAAAAGAGAGAATGGGCAAAGCAATTGGATTCTTTTCTTGAAGGGGAAATTTCCTGTAGTTCTCGAAGCCTTGTTCAAGCAAATCTGTATCGCGAAAACAAATTGATTCGTTCTATAATTGGCCTTAACGATATGGTTATTTCTCCCAAGGAATCTGCACGCTTGGTTACCTTAGAAATGTCATTTTGTGATAATCCCTTTGGTAAGTTTAATGCTGATGGGATAATTGTGGCTACCTCCACTGGTTCTACAGCTTATTCTGCCGCCGCTGGTGGGCCTATTATCGATCCAGCTCTTCCAGCTCTGTTGCTTATTCCCGTAAGTCCCTTTTCTCTGTCAAATCGTCCCTTGGTACTACCTCCTCAAGGAAATCTTAAGGCTGTAGTTCAACCTTCTCGGGCACAATCAGTGGTATTGACGGCAGATGGACAAATTACTGTTGACTTACAGATTGGTGATGTAATAGAATTCCATCTAGCAAAGAATAAGGTCTTGTTGGCTGGCTGTAGTTCCCAGCATTTTTACAGTGCCCTTCGTTCTAAACTTCACTGGTCAGGAGGAAATAATGCTTGAAAGCATACAAATTTCTGATTTTGCCCTTATCGATTCACTTTCCCTTGATTTTGAGGAAGGACTTACTGTTTTAAGTGGTGAAACGGGAGCTGGAAAGTCCATCCTTATCGGTGCATTATCTTTTCTCTTAGGAGGAAAAGGTGGAACAGAGGTGGTACGTACAGGTGCTCAGGAAGCTCGGGTATCAGGTACCTTTTTTCTCACTCCTCGCCATAAAGAAGCCCGGCTTTGGTTAGAAGAGCATGGTATGGAGCCAGAAGATGGCAGAGTGTTGCTAAAGCGTTATGTAAAGGATTCTGGACGTAGCGGTGCTTGGATTCAAGGTCAGCCAGTAACCAGAGCTGATTTAGCTACCTTTTCTTCCTTCCTGGTGGACATTCACGGTCAGCATGAGCACCAGTCCTTGCTTAAGGTAAGTCATCACCGTCGTTTTCTCGATTCCTATGCAGGACTTACTGCAGAAACGGAAGCCTTTACATCCTTGTACTCCCAGCTGGTGGAAAGTCGTCAACAGCTTGATGATATTAATCATTCCGAAGCTGACCGAGACCGTCGTATTGAGCTTCTTTCTTTTGCCTTGGAAGAAATTGATGCAGCCCGCTTAAAAGAAGGCGAGGATGAAGATCTGGCAATGGAGGAGCGACGACTTTTCCAATTCGAAGAAATTTATGCAGCCTTAGACAAGGCTTCTGCTATTATTTCTGGTAGTCACGACGATTCTACTGGCATTTCTGTTATTTCTGCTTTAAAAAAAGCCCAGGGATCAATTTCTCAGGCTGCCACAGCCGATGGTGGCTTAACTGCCATTTCCAACAGAATAGAAAGTGCCTTCTACGAAATTTCTGATGTGGCAGATGAGCTCAAGAACTATCTGCAGAATCTTACCTTTGAGCCAGGTCGTCTCGAAGAGGTGCAGGAACGTTCAGCCCTGTTATTCAAACTGAAAAAGAAATATGCAGCCTCTGTTCAATCCCCCATTAAAGAAGTGTTGGACTATGGAGAAAAGGCTCGTGTGGAGCTGGAAAATCTATCTTGTAGTCAGGAAAATAAGGCTGCTTTAGAAGAAACTGTCTCTAAGTTAGAAGGAGAAGTTTATAGGGCAGCAAAATCCCTTTCTGAAAAACGACAGGCTGCCACAGCTTCTATGTCTCAAGAAGTGGAGGCTGTTTTAGCTCATCTTGGAATGAAGGGAGCAAAATTTGTAGTTTCTCTGGAAGAAAAGCCTGAGTCTGCTGGCGGTGTTATGCAACGCTGTGGCCCTTATGGAATGGATGACATTGAATTCCTTATCAGTGCTAATACTGGTTCTCCTGCCAAGCCCTTGGCAAAAATTGCTTCTGGTGGAGAAATTTCTCGTGTTATGCTGGCCCTTAAAACTATTTTAGCAGAAACAGACACGGTAGATACCTTGGTCTTTGATGAAATTGATACAGGTATTGGTGGTGAAATTTCAGTAGCTGTGGGGGCACATCTTAAAAAATTGGCGGAAAAATGTCAGATTTTCTGTATTACCCATGTGGCCAGCATTGCTGTTTGTGCCGATAATCAGATAAAGATAGCGAAAAGTAGTAACTCAACCTCAACGGTAACGCAGGTTCGAGTTATTGATGGTGAAGAACGGGTTGAAGAAATTGCTCGCATGTTGTCGGGAGACAGTGCTGGTGCAGATGCCCTTGATTACGCTCGTTCATTATTATACGGGAGAACAAAGTAAATGGCAAAAATTGCAGCAGGAGCTCGTGACGAGTTCTTTACAAAGAGTGAACCATACAAGAACGAAATTGAAAAAGCTCTCAAAAAGGAAAAAGAAATTCTTTCCGCAATCACTCCAGATGCAACGGATGCTGGTTATCGCCGTGTTGTTTTGGCAGAAGAAATGATTTACATTGCAACTATTTATCTGACCATTAACAATTTGTCAGAGGAATTGTTGGCTGTAAAGAATACAGATGCTCTTAATGAAAGTCGTAAAACCCTGTACAAGGCTGTTATTTATCTCGAAGAAATCGTTACCAATATTATTGACGCTCCTTATTCTGATTATGAGGATGCTGTAGCCTCAATTCAGAATATTACCATTGCAAAAAAATTCTTCATTGTCCGCAAATTAGGACTTGCTATCAGAATGCTTATTGATGCTTATGGTGAAAATACTAAGTGGAAATGGGCCTTTGTAGAGTTAAATGGACGATTTGCTGTGGTTGCTAAGAACATGCTGGAAATAAAAGAAGCTTCTCGTGTGTACTTTGATCCTAGTTCCCCAGATTATGATGTAACAATGCATTATATTCAGTTGGTACGTAGGCTTATTGCCCAGTCCGCTGACCAGTATCACCAGCGATACGAATTTTCTACTCACCGTATGGACGATATGCAAAAGGCTCTTTTGTATATTGCAGCTCAGCGACGCTTCTGCATTATTTTTGATGAAAAAGATGAAGCTGAAGAGCTCAAAAAGAAGGGGCGAGTTCTTAAAGAAAAGATGGAACTGGACCATAAAAAGGGTATCGCTCAATAATTTTTTCCAAAATATCTCTTTTGTCTCTTTTTAAAATTTCTCCTGCTTGTTTTTTTTTTAAATAAGTCATAAAATATTTATAGAGTATTTTTATTTTTTTCGGAGGAATACGTGAAAAAGATTGTACTGATTGCTATGGTTCTGCTTTTGGCCGTAGGTGTTGTATTCGCTGGTGGAGGAAAGGAAAAGGCTACTAAGACAGATGGTCGTCCTACTATTCGCTTGATTACTGATGCAACCGGTATTGATGATAAGTCCTTTAAT
>JAGCMR010000089.1 GCA_017646305.1 Spirochaetaceae bacterium | reverse complement strand
CGAGTAATTTATTTATTCAGTGGGAAGATAGAGTAAATGAACGATGGCCCGATTTATGGAACCCTGAATTAGAGTCATTGCTGAGGATAGTTGCAAATCAACCTTATCAAGGAGACCCTGTCTTTGAATCCCACAAAGTGCGGGATTTACTGGATTCCATGGAACATGAAGTAGCTGAAAGTCGCGTTCAACAAGAATTTATTCCAAAGAAAGAGGAAAGGGAACAAGAAGAATTATTAGTCAATAGTTTGGAAAGAAAAGAGGCAGTAGTATTCAAAAATGAAGGTGATACAGAAAATATTTCTAATGAAGAAAAACTATTGATTAGTGAATATTTAAAAATCAAAAAGGTACATAAAATATCTTTTACAGAATTTCTTCTTTTAGACCTGCTCCGAAGACGAAAGAATGCCATGGTGTCACTAGCTGATATGATGGTATTGTTAGAAGTTCCAGAAAATGAAAAGAACGTACGAAAAATATACCGCCATATCCACTGCCTAAGAAATTATTTAGAAAAAGAACATGGTAAAAAAGAGGTGCTTGTTAGAATAAAAAAAGGAGTATATAGCCTTATTTGTGAAGAGTAGAGTTGCTAGAGTGGAAATCCTAGGCTAATATTTGTGAAATAATTCTTGTTTTTATAATTTGTCTATGGTATACTGGATTTATGTTTGGTAAGAATAAGGCTAAGGCCACTGATAATGTTTCTGTTTCTGTAGGTTCAACAAGCCAGCGAGATGTTGGTAAAAGTTGTCAGGATTTGGATAATATTTATTCCGCTTCAGAAAAGTTATCTTTCTTGTTGCGATCAAGTGTTAAATCAGTATCTAATGTTCTGTTTTGTTTAAATGAACAAAAAGAAGATTTAAGTTCTTTTGCCAGCAGTATAGAATCCATTTTTGGTGCTACCAGTGATGTTGGTAGTAGAATGGGGGAGATGGAACATACCTTAAAGAGATTGAACCAAGAAATTCAATCCTCTGGAGCTGTTTTTGAGCAGTTTGGTTCATCCGTTCAAAATATTGCTGGTGTTGTTTCAAGCAGAATTCAAATTACAGATGAATTGGCCACTGCAACAGGTGAGGGGGCCGGTAAGGTTGCACGAGTCTTGGACGTTATCAATGTATTGAGCCAGAATGTTGATGCAATCAAGGATGTTATTTCTGCCATTAATGATATCAGTGAGCGGACAAACTTGTTGGCTATGAACGCTGCTATTGAGGCTGCTCATGCTGGTAAGGCTGGTCTTGGTTTTGCTGTAGTAGCAGGAGAAATTAGGAAGCTTTCTGAAGGAACAAAGGCTAACTCCGCTAACATTGAAAAAACTCTTAAGAGTATGATTGATACCCTAGCAGATGCTCATCATACTGCTGATGAAGCTGGTACAGCCATGAAATGGATTGATGGTAAGGTGGATGAAACACGTTCAACCTTCCAAGAAATTACTGCTGAAATGGACAGTCTGGCTTCTGGTAGTCGTCAGATTTCTCAGTCTGTACGCCAGGTTTCTGATATTGCATATCAAACTGATAATTACTTCTCTGGTATTGCCACAAATGTAAATAAAATGGTAGCAGAGTTGGATAATGAACGAGTTAGTTTGAATTCAATCAAGAAGCAATCTGAAGATATTTTCCAAATGATGAGTGGTGACTTGTTCGATATGAATAATATGTTGGCTTGTACTATTGATATTGATGCCAATGTTAGAACTCGATCTAAGTGTGACTGTAGTCGTTCTTCAAAATATGTAACAGAAAAATTCCCCTTTACAACTATTTTGCTTAAGCATCTTTCTTGGGTAACGAAGGTTCGTGCCTTATTGGATGGAAAAATGACTGGAGAGGGGGTTACTCTTGGAGATCACCATGCCTGTGATTTGGGTAAATGGATTGACAATGAAGCATCTGCCACTGGAATTACCTCCTCTGCAATCTTCCAAAATTTGCTAAAAGAGCATGAAGCCTTGCATGGTATTGTAAAGGATGTATTTAGAAACAAGAATTTGATGTCTGTTGAAGAGCGAGAGTCAAAATACCGAGACTTGTTGGATAGATCAAATGCAGTTATTGACTGTCTGGTAAAACTACGGACAACAATTGGCTGATTCTGATAGCCAGATAAAAAAAAGACTAGGTGTAAGGCTGAAGTGTTAAGTGCTTCAAGCTTGCCCAGTCTTTTTTTTTGGAATTAAAAATTACAGAACAAGGTTCCAGTTATTGGTGTCCTCGATAGCACCATACTGAATGCCCTTCAATTGTTTTTGGAGACTTTCACCCAGTTCACCAGGCTTTCTATTGTTAAATACTCGCTCCACTCCATTGTGGGTAATACTTTCGATAGGGGTAATACCTGCAGCAGTTCCTGTTACAAAGCATTCCATACCAGAATCCATAACTTCTTCTATAGAAATAAGTCGTTCTTCTACCTTTTGTCCCTGCTGACGTGCTAAATCAATAATACTTGCACGAGTAATACCAGGAAGGATGGTGTCTCCTAACTCTGGAGTTACCAAGGTGCCGTCCTTCATCAAGAAGAAAATATTACAAGAAGAACCTTCTTGGATGTATTTTCGTTCAACAGCATCTAGGTATACAACCTCCATAAATCCTGCTTCTTCTGCCTCTTTCTTTGCCAATGTGGAAATAACATAGTTTGAAGCACACTTTATCCATCCAGTACCATTGGGGGTTGCTCGAATACGGTTTGTAGTAATGGCCTTTGTATTACCGCCCTTAAAATAGGTAGAAACGCTGGTGGCACAGATTACAACGTAGGGTTCCTTGGAAATACCAATACCAATGGCTGCCTCACTGTTCATGTAGGGACGCATATAAACGGCACTTGCAGAAGCATAATTGTTTTCTTCCCATTGGCTATTATATGCGGGAACATAGCCTAATTCTGCATTGCGGCGGATAAATTCGCAGGAAGCTTTGATGTACATTTCTTCTGGAAAGGATGGACAGTACAAGCCTTCCATGGATTTTCTGAACCGAGTGGCATTTCGGTCTGGACGGAAAATACTGATTTTGCCATCCTTGCGGGGATATGCTTTCATTCCTTCAAAGCAACCGTAACCATATTGGCTGGTGTAGGATACAGCTGGGATTCCCAGTTGATTGCGGTGGGCAAAAACTCTTTGTCGTTCATCTTCCTTCATGGTAAGAAGCTCGTTATATGGAATGGTATCTGATTCAATCCATTCTTCTTGCCAGGAATTTGTTTGTTGGTTATATCGGGCAATATAGGAGATAGGATACATCTCCAAGTTAAAGGCCATGGTTTCCTCCTAAAAACATTTGATACTATTTGCAATGGCTTAAAATATATCATGTTAGGTGTCATGTGTAAAGGTTTGAAAATAGTCTTACTTGACGCATGTTTAGTGCTATGATATTCTGATTAAACTTAATCTTATATGTAAGGTGGATTTTTATGTCTTTTATTTCTCTTCTTCAGGCAGCAGCTGGTTCTGGTTCCATGCTCATGTCTATACTTCCATTTGGTTTGATTATTCTTATTTTCTATTTCTTTATCATCAGACCTCAGAACAAAAAACAGAAAGAAACAGAAAAGATGCTTTCTGCTTTGAAGAAAGGTGACAAGGTTGTAACAGTTGGTGGTATTCACGGTGTAATTTCTTCCACTAAAGAAAAGACTGTTATTGTTAAGGTTGATGACAATGCAAAGATTGAATTCTCTCGAAATGCCATTGCTACTGTTGTTGTGGAGAAGGCCGAGAAGGATGTCAAGGCAGCTAAGGACGAAAAGAAGGCTGACAAGGTAGAAGAAGCTGTTGCAACAGAAACAGAAGCTACTACTGAAGAAAATAAATAAATCGGAGTAAATTCCATGAACAAAAGAAGTCGATTTCTTCTCATTTTGGTTGTTCTCGGAGTTTGCTTTGCCTTTTTGTGGCCCTCTTTGAGCTGGTATCTTTGGACACCAAAAGAGGTTCAGAATTTGGCATTAGGCTCTCTTGAGAAAATCAAAGATTATTCAAATGTACAGGCTAGTGCAGGTGTTAATGAGCTAAAGGCTCTTGCAAAATCAAATCCTGCAGCATCCTTACCAGAGGATTTTAGTTGGCTAGAAAAGCTAGCAGCTAAAAATTATAAAAATAATGGTTTGCCTGTTCCTTCCCCCATGAGTGTGCGAGGAGCTTTGGAAAGCTATTCCTCCGAAGCAGCTTTGCTTGCTGCTATCGAAGGTCATTATCGTGATGATATTCTGAAGGCAAAGCGTTTGTACAATAACTCTGTAAAGCTGGGCTTGGACTTGTCTGGCGGTATGAGTGTTATCGTAAAGGCTGATTTAGATGCAGCCTTAGCTCAGGCTGGAGATAGCGTTTCTGACCCTGCATTGTTCCGGGAAGAGGCTATGGCTCAGGCTATTGAAACATTGACAAGTCGTATTGACCGCTTTGGTTTGACAGAGCCAGTAATTCGACGTCAAGGTGAAGATAGAATCTACATCGAAATGCCTGGTGCTGCAGAAACTGATCGCATTAATTCCATTATTATGGGTAAGGGAATCTTGAATTTCCGCTTGGTGGACACCGTTGCAACTAATAGCTTTATGAACTATTACACCGCCAATCCTGCAAACACTTTCAATGCTGCAGGAGAGCTCATTAATCCTGGTATTATTCCTGCAGACTGCGAGGTTTTGGGCTTGTATGAAAAGGACGAGTACGGCCTTGACGAGCGAGTTGGTTATTTGGTTGTAAAGAAAGAAATTGCCTTGGATGGAAAGCACATTAAGTCTGCTGAGGTTGGTTCTGATTACACTGGTCGTCCCCAGGTAAACTTTACTCTGGACGGTGAGGGAACTATTATCTTTGGTGACTTTACCACTGCTCACGCTCAGGAAAGCTTGGCTATTGTTTCCGATGACAAAATCAAGTCCTATGCCCGTATTAACGAGCCTATTACTGGTGGACAGGTTACCCTGTCTGGCTTCGGTGTAGATGAGGTTGAAAATATCCGTAAGGTATTGCAGACTGCTTGGTTGAGCGTTCCCCTTGAGGTGGAAAGCCAGCAGGTTGTTGGTGCTTCCTTGGGAGATCAGGCTATTAATCAGGGTGTAAATGCACTGCTGTATGGTTTGCTTTCTGTTATGGTATTTATGCTGCTGTGGTACAAGGGTGCTGGTATCAATGCAATTGTTGCTCAGGTTTTGAACCTGTACATCATGTTTAGTGTGCTGTCTGCCTTCAATTTGACCCTGACACTGCCAAGTATTGCTGGTATGATCTTGACCATTGGTATGGCTGTTGACGCCAACGTAATTATCTTTGAGCGAATCAAGGAAGAGTTGCTATTGGGTAAGAGTCGGGCTGCTTCTATTGCCGCTGGATTCAACAATGCATTCTGGGCAATTATG
>JAGCMR010000088.1 GCA_017646305.1 Spirochaetaceae bacterium | reverse complement strand
TGCGTCCATTCACAATCACCATACCAAGGAATTTTTCCTGCAAAAAATTAAGCAGGCGCTGGAACTACGGTATTTATTCTTTAACAAGGCCGATTCCTATCGCCTGATTTTTGGTGAATCTGACGGAATTCCTGGACTGGTGGTGGATCGCTACTATGATGTGGAAGGTCGTGTTTTCCTTTCGATTCAGTTTTTAAGCCTCGCCACTGAAATCTTCCGACAGGAGATTCTCCTTGCTCTGGAAACCTTGTGTCATCCCTTTGGAATTTATGAACGGAGCGATGTTCATGTTCGTGAGCTTGAAGGCCTGCAGCAGAAAAAGGGCTGGATTGGTGCAGAGCGTAATCCCCGCATTACCATTAAGGAAAACGGGGTGCTTTTAACCGTGGATATGGAAATGGGACAAAAGACAGGTTACTTCCTAGACCAAAAGGAAAATCGTCGATTGGTGGCAAGTCTTGCCAAGGGAAGGCGAGTGCTGGACACCTTTACCCACACGGGAGCCTTTGGATTGAATGCCCTTGCTGGTGGTGCCAAGTCGGTGATTTCCGTGGATATTTCACCTGAAGCCGTTGCTACAGTAGAGGAAAATATCCAGCTGAACAAGCAGCTTTGCAAGGAAGGAAGCAGGATTACTGCTGTGTGTAGCGATGTATTCGATCTTTTGCGGAGTTACGAGGAAGAAAAACGCCAGTTTGATATGATTATTCTTGACCCACCAGCCTTTGCAAAAAGTGCTGGCAAGGTGGAAAAGGCCTATGGTGGCTACAAGGAAATCAATTTGCGGGCTATGGGCTTGCTGGTAAAAGGGGGAATCCTTGTGACCTGCTCCTGCTCCCACTTCTTTGATTCTGCCACCTTTTACGATATGCTGGCCCATGCTGCCAAGGATGCCCATAGAAAGGTACAGATTGTGGAGCGGCGGGGTGCAGCCCCGGATCATCCCCAGCTGATGGGTTATGACAAGGGTGAGTATCTCAAATGTGCCGTGTTGCGGGTGCTGTAATGTATGATTCTATTATTGTTTTAGGGCCCACTGCCTGTGGAAAGACATCCTTGGGGGTGGGTATTGCTACCGCCCTCAATGGGGAAATTGTTTCAGCTGATTCTCGCCAGGTGTATCGCTTTCTTGATATTGGTAGTGGAAAGGATTTAGCAGATTATACTCTGGTGCAAGAAGATGGAACAAAAAAACAGATACCCTATCACCTTATTGATGTGACAGAGCTTCCCTACGAGTACAGCGTCTATGACTACCAGAAGGATGCCTACAGGGCCATTGCTGATATAAGACAGCGAGAAAAACTTCCTGTGGTGGTGGGAGGAACAGGCATGTACCTTGATGCCCTAGTGCGTGGCTATGATTTGCTTCCTGTACCCACCAACGAAAAGCTTCGGGAAGAGCTGGCGGGAAAATCTATGGAGGAATTGACCCAACGATTGCTTGAGATTCGGGGAGCTTTGCACAATCACACAGATTTAGATGAGCGTCACCGTTTGCTTCGGGCTATTGAAATTGCCGAGTTCCAGAAAAATGGTGGTGAATCAGCCTGTACCGCCATGCCACAGCGACCACCCTTCAATCCCATCATTTTAGGTACCACCTTTCCCAGAGACCAGTTACGACGCAATATCAAGGAACGGTTACGGCAACGACTTAAGGAAGGGATGATTCAAGAGGTGCAGTCTATCCACGATTCAGGTATTGAATGGCGACGATTGGAACGATTGGGCTTGGAATATAAGTTTGTGTCCCAGTTCTTGCAGGGGATAATTCCCTCTGAGCATGAACTCTTTTCCCAGCTGAACATTGCTATTGGCCAGTTTGCAAAGCGACAGGAAACATGGTTCCGTGGAATGGAGCGAAAGGGGATAAAAATTTACTGGCTTGCTTCAGGCAGCCTAGAGCAAAGGCTTTCTGAAGCATTGGAAAGGATTTCTTCTGTTTAGAATTGGGAAAGAATCACGCGTTGACAGCCAGTTTGTTCTTTGTAGGAATTTTTTCAATATAGCCTGTTCTCAGGCAGCTTTCAAAAAGACTTTTACTCAGAAAGTCAGTGGTTTCTTCTTCATAACCATCTCGGTCACGGACAATCTTTACTACATATCCGTCTTCCATTTCCCTCAAAATTGTCATATAATCTGTGGGGTTTGAACTTTTAAGTCTGTAAAAATCCATTTGATATCCTCCCGATTTTGGATAATACTTTACAGGCTGACTAAGGAATCTTTCGTCACCCTTTTATTATTTTCGGTTTAATAAATAAATCATATTAGCTTTTTGTGGGGTAGGGTTTGAACTATATTGACGCACATATTCATATTGGAGATTGTACAAATTGGTATCTCTTGCCAGATGTGGTGCAGTGTTCCTCCTGCCATACTGAAACGGATTTTTTATTTGTGGAATCATTGTCAAAACAGCACCCTAAAAAGGTGGTTCTAAGTTTTGGCATTCATCCCCAAAATCCTGATATAGCCTTTTTTCCCCTGCTGGAAAAATTTGCTACAGAACATCGACTAGGAGCAGTGGGAGAGGCGGGATTTGATTTTTTTACCCCAGAATTAACTGCTACCTGGGAAAAACAGCAGGAAGTGTGGCAGTTACAGCTAGAGCTGGCTCAAAAATACCAGTTACCCCTTGTGATTCATTGTCGTAAGGCCATGGATAAGATTTTTTTGTATTGTAAGGATTTGAAAAAGCTTCCTGCGGTGGTATTTCATGCCTTTCCTGGTTCTCGTCAGGAAGCAGAAAATCTGTTGCGGCGGGGAGTTGAAGGCTATTTTTCCTTTGGAAAGGAATTGCTACGGGGAAGAAAGAACAGTATTTGTTGTGTACAAGGTCTTCCCTTAAATCGACTTTTAGCGGAAACAGACGCACCCTACCAAAGGCTACAAAATCAGGAGGCTTCTGAGCCTCAAGAGATTCGGCTAGTATATCAACAATTTGCAGAAATTCGTGGTGTTCATGAAGATGAAATAAAAAATCCCTTGGAACAGAACTTCCAAAGGATTTTCACAGGAAACAACGAATAATTTTTAGTTGGAAAGACGTTTAAGCTCCTCTATGGTTTTAACGTGTAGTTCCAGCACTGTTTCTACCAAAACTGCTGTATCCACTCCGTCTACTCCATCGTGGAGATGGCCTTTTTCCTTGCCTCTAAAAATGTCCTCAAGCTTTTGAGCCTCTGCTGCTAGATGATTTGCTCCCAGTTGGCGAGCTGCCCCCTTGACTCGATGGATATACTGGGCAGCTTCTAGACATTCTCCACTGGGGGAATTGCGGAACTCCTGTTCCAGTTCCCGCATTTTGTCTGCCTGAAATACCGTATCCTGCAAAAAAGAATCCACCAAAATCATGTAGAGATCCATGTCATTGTCTAATCGCTCCAAGGCTTCTTGGAGATTAATTATTTCACTTGTATTATTTTCCACAGTAATTATTATAGTATATTTATCTTTTTTTTGCTATATTTATAACATGAAGTTATTTACCCTTTTCCTGTATGGAAGCCTTGGCTTTAGCCTTGTTTTTTCCTTCTTGAATATTGTCTTTACAAGTGACATTTCAATGGTGGCCTTTCCTCTTTCCCTGTTATTTACTGCCGCTGTAATATATTGTTCATGGTTTAAGCTGTATAGACAACGCAATCTAAAGATGGTTGCCCTCGTTCGAAAGCTCTATCAATATCTTCCCTTTATTCTGTTGGTTGCCTTTGTGTTCCGACGTGCAGGAGCTTTGGGAACAAGCCACGGATTTGATATTTTTTCCGTTTTGCTTTGGTTGGGAGCCTCTATCTTTTCTATTGGCATACAGATATTTTTGGGAAACAAGCGGATTGAAAATATTTTCCCCCATTGGACTTGTTTTCAGGAAGCCTGTGCTGAAAACAAGCCTCGTGGAATACGGCGACTTGTTCGAGAAAT
>JAGCMR010000087.1 GCA_017646305.1 Spirochaetaceae bacterium | reverse complement strand
TGCCAGATTTCAACTCTCTGCGTCCGAACAAAGAGCGGAACGTATTAAACAGGATGCGATAAAAGAAGCAGAAGCACAGAAGAAAGAAATTTTACTAGAAGCGAAAGACCAACTCATTCGAGAACAGAAGCAACAGGATCGGGAAAACCGTGAACGTAGGGCTAACCTTGACAAGATTGAGCAAAAATTGGAACGACGTGAAGAAATCCTTGAAAAACGTAAGGTCGATATGGACAAATGCGAACAGGGATTTGTAGAGAGGGAGCAAAGAATTTCCCAAAGGGAAAATGAACTTGCAGGAGAAGAAGAGCGATACCGACAGGAATTAGAGCGAATTTCTGGTTTAACAAGCCAGGAAGCAAAAAACCTGATTATCCAGAATCTGGAAAATGAGGCTCGCCATGACGCACAAGTCTTGTTGAATAAGATTGAGCAAGAAGCCCAGCTTTCCGCAGAAAAGAAGGCTCGAGATATTCTTGTTTCCACAATCCAGCGTATTGCAACAGAAACAACAAGTGAAGTAACGGTTTCTACCGTATCTCTTCCCAGTGACGAGATGAAGGGACGGATTATTGGACGAGAAGGTCGCAATATTCGTGCCTTGGAAACACTGACTGGTGTTGATATCATCATTGACGATACACCTGAGGCGGTAGTTATTTCTTGTTTTGACCCAGTACGAAAGGAAATTGCAAAGATTGCCTTGGAGCGACTGATTACTGACGGACGGATTCATCCCGCCCGCATCGAAGAAGTGGGTCAAAAGGTAACAAAGGAAATCCAGCAGAAGATTTACGAAGAGGGCGAAAAGGTTCTCTTTGATCTGGGTATCCACAATATGAGCCAAAACGGAATTAGAGCCCTTGGTCGCTTGTATTTCCGTACTAGCTATGGACAGAACGTACTGTACCATTCAAAAGAAGTTGCCCTTATTGCAGGAATGTTGGCTGGAGAATTGGGCTGTAACCGAGAATTGGCAAAACGTGGTGCCTTGCTCCACGACATTGGTAAGGGGGCGGAAAGTGATTCCGACCAGAACCACGCCGAAATCGGTATGGATATGGCACGAAAGATGGGCGAGCATCCAGTTGTTGTAAATGCAGTTGGTTCTCACCATAACGACATTGAGCAAAATAGCGTTGAATCTGTTATCGTGCAGATTGCAGATGCCATTTCCGCTGCTCGACCAGGTGCCCGCCGTGAAACAGTAGACAACTACGTTAAGCGGTTGGAAAACTTGGAGGCCATTGCCGAAAAGTTCAACGGAGTACAAAAGGCCTATGCTATTCAGGCTGGTCGTGAGCTGCGTATTCTGGTAAACAACGAAAAGATTCCTGACCAAGAAGTAAAGGAGCTGGCTCGAAAGATTGCAAAGCAAATTGAGTCAGACCTGCAGTATCCTGGCCGAATAAAGATTACCATGATTCGAGAAACTCGTATTGTGGATTACGCTCGCTAAAATATTGCAAGCAAAAAAAGAAAGCCTTGAATTGGAGCTGAATTTCAATTCAAGGCTTTTTTCTTGGAAAATAGTTGTACGTTTTACTATCGATACAAAAGCTTAAAGTACACAGAAAGGATGTGATCACTGGTATTACCACCACGAGGAACATACCGCCAGCCACCACCAATTATGGGCTGGAAACCCATTTTTTCGTATCTAAAATCATATTCCAGCAAAAAACGGAAGCCGTTGCCCCAAGCAGTAGATTTCACCGTATTAACAGGAGGCATGTCTACAAAATCAGTTCTTCGACCAAGATTATAATCAACACCAAATCTCAATCCACCAAGACCTGGATAGATTCGAGCTCCAGTATAAAAATTATAGTCAAGAGAATTGTAAGATAGTTCATCCTTAAACTTAAAATCAGTAAGTAAAATGGAACCTGCTGCAATTCTGATGGCAGGATGAATAATAAACTCCATAGTAGCATCGAATTCCAAAATCACACGATGCATATAATCCGAAGATTCACGAAGAGCTTTATTTCCATTTACCACAAGGGCAGTTCCAAAGGAACCACCATAGGCAAACCAATCTGCAGCCCAACTAGAAAAGCTTAAAAGTAAAAACAACGCTATACAAAGGCTTTTTTTGACAATTTTCATGTAATACCATTTCTCCCGAATTAGGTAATATAGGTAGGATACACAACCTTATTCTTTCCTGTTTTCTTTCCATGGTACAGAAGGAAATCTGCCTCTGCCACAGTTTCGTCAAAGGAATTATTTATACGTGACCAAGCAACACCAGCAGTAATAGACACGTTGAGAATAAACTGCTCAAACCCAAAGGGCTTTTCCGCAATGGCTGCTCGAATAGTTTCCAAATTCTGATTTATGGAATCCTTGTGATAGGGATACACCACCAAAAATTCCTCTCCACCCCAACGTCCCATTTGGGCTTCTTCTGGAAGCATAGACAAAACACGTCGAGTTAGGCGACACAGAATTTGGTCTCCAATATGATGTCCATAGGTATCGTTAATAGACTTAAAATTATCAATGTCAAAGATAACCAGTGTGTACTCCTTCATTTCTGCAACCCGACGGATAATACAACGACGATTGGGAATTTGAGTCAAATGGTCATGGTCAGAAATGAACTCTAATCGCTTGATATACTTTTTATTTGCCTGCTGGCTAGAAATTAATTCCTTTTGCTGGCCAATACAAAGATAACCGAGAATAAAAATCGATATGATAATACAAATAATTCTATGAAGAGCTAAAAAATCTGATACAAGAAGCTCGGCGTTATAAATTGGAGTTCCCGTCCAACTAATAAGAAAAAACACGGCAAACACAGATGGCAGTGAAATCAAAATATAATGAAGTAATGGACGCTCCAGAGAAATGGCAAAAAGATAAACACCAGGAATCATGGCAAAGGGAAAGAAAATACTGCCACAATGACCACCGATCATCAATCCTAAAATTGAGGAATACACTGGAACCTCAAAAGCCATAATTGCCAAAATGAGAAATAGTTTTTTTTGATGAATTATGAGCAAAATTCCATATAAAAGAGCACTGAAAAGATTATATACCACCAAAAAGGGCATTTTATAAATGAAGAATACAAATGAAAAAAATAGGTGTATTGCTAGAATACCGATGATGAGAAAAAGATTTTTATTTTTATACAGATTAAGTTTAAATTTCGCCACGCTCTCTCCAAATCTGACGATTATTAATTGTATCCGATAACAAAAAGGTTTTCAAGAAGATATTTTCTTAATATATGAAAACAAAAATTTATTTTTTACTTGACTTATGGGTAAAACTTTTATTATAGTTAAGAAAATTAAGTCTAATTTTATTTGTACCCAGAATATGGGGTGTAATAAAGGAGATTGCAGTGAAATTGAAAAAATTGGCATTTATTGGTGCAGCCGTGCTTATGAGTACAGCTATGGTTTTTGCTGGTGGTTCCAAGGAATCCACCTCTGGTGAAAAGGTTTACAAGATTGGTGTAGTTCAGTTGGTAGAGCATTCCGCTTTGGATGCATCTTATCAGGGATTTGTTGATGGATTGGCAGAAGCTGGTTTGGTAGATGGACAGAACATCAAGATTGACTACCAGAATGCCCAGGGTGAGCAGGCAAACTGCGTTACCATTGCCCAGAAGTTGGTAAACGATCGTTCTGACTTGATTTTAGCTATTGCTACTCCCGCAGCTCAGGCTGTTGCTAACTTGACTCGTAACATTCCTATCCTTGTTACTGCTGTTACAGATCC
>JAGCMR010000086.1 GCA_017646305.1 Spirochaetaceae bacterium | reverse complement strand
GTGTTGTCCTTGGGGTAAAAATAAATCACCATTTTCTTTCCCTTAAATTCGGCAGGTGAAATCATTGTGCCATCCTGATTAGGAAGGGAAAATTCTGGTACCATATCTCCAACTTGAAGCATTTTTTCCTCCAAAATTAAATAAAATTGATTTTATTCCGAATGGTATAGAAGGAGTATCTATTTGTCAAGAATCAGAGCAATTATGCTTGACTTACATAATTGTACTAATCTACAATAAATATATCCACTTTCTATTTTATAATATAGATAACAAAATTTGACGAGGTGTAGGGTGAAGGGATCAGAGATTCGTCATAAAATTCTTTTTAAAATTATTTTTTCCGTTTGTATCGTTATTGGAAGTAGCATTATTGGCTTGTCTTTTTTCCTATTCAATCAGCTTAATGCTATGAATCTTGGAGATGGTGTTGCCCCCAAGGTGATTTTTTTGTCTCTTGGTTCTACCATTTTTGTTTTGGGATTGGTGGGAGTTACATCTATTATAATTTTGCAAACCTATATTTTGCTTCCAATCAATAAAGCCATTGTGGCCTTCAAAAAATTGCAGGGTAGTGAAGGGCTTGCAGATCTTACCTACCGAGTAGAAGTTAAAAGTAAGGATGAGATAAGTCAGCTTTGTAGCTATGTAAATCAGTTTATTGATACTCAGCAGAATATATTGATGGATGTAAAACATTCCAGCGATGTCCTTTCAAATATTTCTCAAACCCTTACTTCCTCTAGTCAGGATGCCTCCAATGCAGCGGCTCATATTTCTATGAATATTTCCAATGTAAATCGGCAGGTTGAAAATCAGAATCATGCATTGCAGTCTGTGGTAGAGATCATTGGTAATAGTGTTACAAAGATTGGTGGATTGGATACTCTTATTAACCAACAAACAACAGGTTTGCTAGAATCATCTTCTGCCATTGAAGAAATGGTGGGAAATATTTCTTCTGTATTCAATTCCATCAAAAAAATGAATCGGGAATTTCAGCAATTAACATCTATTACAGAAACAGGGCGTGGACGTCAGGATGAAGTTTCTCAGCAGGTAGATAATATGGCAAGACAGTCTCAGCATTTGGCAGAGGCTAACGAGGTTATTGCCCAGATTGCTGACCAAACAAACCTTTTGGCTATGAATGCCGCCATTGAAGCAGCTCATGCAGGAGAGGCTGGAAAGGGATTTTCCGTTGTTGCTGATGAAATCCGAAAGCTGGCAGAGGATGCAGCGGAACAATCCAAGGCTATTTCTGCTGAACTGAAGGATATTACAAGAATGATTCAAAAGGTTGTAGAAACTTCAGAAAAGTCCCAAGATGGCTTTGTTGAGATTACTGAAAAGGTTGCCAGTACCAATACTCTTGTGCAGGAAGTTTCCAATGCTATGGAAGAACAGCAGATAACCTCAAAGCAAGTGCTTTCTTCCTTACAGGATATTAACAATAGTAGCTTTCAGCTACAACAAACCTCTGCAGAAATCAATAAGGATATGGTGAATTTACAAAAATCTTCCCATAATTTTGATGCCATCGCCACCAATGTTGCTTCTAGCATGGATCGTATGGATATGAGTGTTCAGGAAATTGATTCCAACGATAAAACGGTGGAAAAACAAGTAGAGCTTGCCCGTATTTCAACCCTGCGTCTCGATAATCTACTGGCAAAATTCAAGCTTAACTAAAGGCTGCCACAATATCTAGCACCTGATTCAAGTAACCTATTCCAAATAAATTTAAGTGATTTAGCAGATGGTAAAGGTTATATATATCTAGGCGGCGAGAAAAATCCTTGGGAATGGGATTCACCTGATGATAGCTTTCATAAAATTTGCGCGGAAAGCCACCAAAAAGCCGTGTCATAGCCAAGTCTGCTTCCCAATGACCACAATAGGCTGCTGGATCAATGAGCCAACCGTGTCCATCCCTTCCAGTGTATACATTGCCTCCCCATAAATCTCCGTGGAGCAAGGAAGTTTTTTCTGGCTCTGGGAGTAATTCTTCTAGGCGGGAAAGGAATTTTTCATTCATATCCCGCTGCTTTACAGAAAAATACTTTTCTGCCCACTGAAATTGGGGAGCCAGTCTACATTCTCGGAAAAATTCTACCCAAGAATCCTTTGGTTGATTTTTTTGTGGTGTGGCTCCAATATAATTATCAAGGACAAAGCCAAATGTCTTTGTCTTGGAATCCTCCTCCGCTGAGGAAGAGTCTCCAGCTTGGGGAATGAGATAGCTGCAATCTGCACAGTGGAATTCTGCAAGTTTTTGACCAAAGGTCTCCCAGTAATTTGAGGCTTTTTCTGTGGGAGGAAGAAATTCCAGCAATAAAAAAGAACAGGGCCCCCGCAAGGGATTGTCATTTCCTTCATCTATGCCCCAGGCCAAAACCTGTGGAGTTTTTAGGATTCCCAAGGAGGAAATTGCCTTTAAGCCTTCCACCTCAGTGCGGAAAAAATCTGCATTTTTTCGGGAATTTGCCTTCATAAAGATAGCTAATTGTTGACCAGATTGTGATTCCACTTCCAGCTTGTAGGCATGATTGATGTCTCCTCCTAGCACAGAGCGAGCAGATATAACTTTTTTCAAACCTAATTCTTGGAATGTTTGGGAGAAGCTTTTGGGAGAATGCTGAAGCATAAAATCTTGGTTCATGTATGGAATATCGGAAAAAAATCCCTAAAACTTGTAAGTTAAAGATTTGCCTTTACCATAGCTCGTACCTGAGAAATGTGTTGATTTATGGCAGCTGAATCAAGGGGGTCAATTTCCAGCATCATGTTATTGAACAAGTCTTTTATTTCTTCTTTTTCAAGAATTGTTTTATAACCTTCGTAAATCTTTTTTATGATAGCAGGATCTGTTCCCTTCCGTGCCATAAGAAAGCTTCTGTTTTTGCAATATGCAGTATAGCCATACTCACCAACACCCTTTGTCCCTGCAAAAACTCCTTCATCAGAGCCTTTTTCGTCAAAAAGGACTACTGGAGTGATGATGCCTTCTTGTACTCCTGCTTTTGCTTGAGATTGATGAGAAATGGCAAGATGGACTTCTTTATTGATGAGAGCCTCCAAGGCAAGATTTGCTCCATTGAAAGTAACCACCTTCATGCTTAAACCGAGCTCAGAAAAAAGCTTTCGAACCATAAAACTTTCGATACTTGTTGTACCACCTACAGCCACTAATAAGGTTTTTCCCCTGCCATAGGCTTTAAGTCCTTCCAAGTCGGTGATGTTTAATTCTGCATCGGCTGTCATAACGAAGATAGCTGAACATAAATTAATAATTGGTTCAAAATCATTATAGCTAAAGTTTTGCTCCTTTATATCTCGCAAGTTTGGTGTGACTGCGAAGGCATTTTCACTGCCAATAATGAGATTGGGTGCGTTAGGCTTGTTTTTAAGATAGTTGGTGAGGGCAATATTGCCACCGTCTCCCAGCATTGAAGACATGTTTAATAGAAACTCGTCAGAAATAGAAACGGCTCCATCACGAATAAAATCATTTGTAGCAATAATTTGTTGTCCAAAAACCTCTTCACCATAATTTGCCAAGGCTCGGTTTATAATATCCACCACACCGTTGATGGCCCAAGGACAAGTTACTGTAAGGGGCTCTGTAGGCCAGGCCTCCAGATTAATGGTACTCTTATTTCCACCTGCAAGACATATTGTTCCTAACAGAATAAATACAACAAAACCACAAAATTTTTTCATATGGTTCTCCCATTTTCTCTCTCCCCCTCTATTATACCACGCATTTTTTTAAATAGAAGAAATCAAGTATTTCCAGTATCTTTTTTTCTTTTAATCCAAGAGAAAAACTCCAAAATCTTTTGTAGCTGTTTCTTTAGGGGGAGGAACCCCCTCTACTGGTCAGCGGTGGGTTCTCCCCCTAATACCCCCACCTTCCCCAGCACCGCTTAGGGGCGCCTGCCCCTAAGAACCCTGGGAGAAAATGCTTGTGTACTAGCCCCTACAACCAACCTCTAGAACCAGTTATCGATTCAGCAGTATAGCCCGATGAATAAAAGAATAAACGGTGGCTGGGATGGCGGGAGGGGCACCTACCGACGCCGCCCTCTGAGCGTAGCGAAGTGTAAGGCGGCGGTGGGTTCTCCCGCCATCCCAGCCACCACTTTAATATTTTACTCCTCTATGCTATACTCCATCCCGTGGAAAACATGAAAAGAACCGTCACCTGTGGCGACTTGCGCAAGGCTGACGTTGGTAAGACAGTTATATTGAATGGATGGATTCACCGTAAGCGTGACCACGGTGGTATCTCTTTTATTAACCTGCGAGATCGTCACGGCTTGACCCAGGTGGTGGTGGATTCTGACTCCCCAGCCCACTTGGTGGACTTGGCCTTGGACTTAAAGATGGAATATTGCTTGGCTGTGGAAGGAATTGTTCGTGGCCGCCCTGATTCCATGATTAACCCAGAAATGCCCACTGGTGAGGTAGAGGTTGTAGCCAAGGAAATCTTGGTGCTTTCCAAGAGTGAAGTCCTACCCTTTATGATTGATGAGGTAAACAAGGACGGAACTCCAGTAATCCCCAACGAGGATTTGCGCCTTAAGTATCGCTACCTTGATTTGAGAACTGCTTCCATGCAGCATCACTTGGCCCTGCGCCACAAGGTAACTATGGCAGTTCGCAACTATTTGGACGGACAGGGCTTTTACGAGCTGGAAACTCCTACCTTCATTAAGTCTACTCCAGAAGGAGCTCGAGACTATCTTGTTCCCTCTCGTCTCTATCCCGGTAAGTTCTACGCATTGCCCCAGTCTCCCCAGCTGTACAAGCAGCTTTTGATGGTGTCTGGCTTTGACCGCTATTTCCAGATTGCTCGCTGCTATCGTGACGAGGATGCTCGTGGCGACCGCCAGCCTGAGTTCACCCAGATTGATATGGAAATGAGCTTTGTGTCTCGAGACGATGTGCTTTCCATGACGGAAGGCATGATGGCTCACGTATTCCAGCAAACCATGAATATC
>JAGCMR010000085.1 GCA_017646305.1 Spirochaetaceae bacterium | reverse complement strand
GATAAGGATGTCATTGCAATTACTGAGGCTGTTGTGGGTATTTCTCAGGGAAATTATGCAACTGCTGACCAAATTGCAAAGGACGTTTCTGCAAAATTCGGAGACGAAACCGTTGGTTTGATTTTCCCCATCATGAGTCGAAATCGCTTTTCTATGCTTTTGAAGGGAATTTCACGGGGATGTAAAAAGTTGGTAATTCAGCTTTCCTATCCTGGAGATGAAGTGGGAAATCACCTGATTTCTGAAGATGCTCTTTTTGATTCTGGGGTTAATCCTTATTCAGATGTATTTACTGCAGATGAATTTAGTAAAATCTTCCCTGATACAATTCACCAATTCACTGGGGTAGACTACATTCAGTTTTACAAGGAAACCTGTGAATGTCCCTGTGAAATCATTTTAGCCAATGATCCAAAAGCTATTTTGAAATATGCAGACAATGTTATTGTTGCTTCCATTCACAAGCGAAATCGAGATAAGAAAATCCTGCAGCAGGCTGGAGTAAAAAAGGTTTTCTGTTTGGATGAAATTTTAACTGCTCCTGTTGATGGCTCTGGATATAACGAAAAATTTGGTTTGCTTGGTTCCAATCTGGCAACTGAAAATTCTGTAAAGCTCTTCCCTCGTAATTGCCAGGCTTTGGTGGACGATGTTCAAAGTCGCCTGAAGGCAAAATACGGCAAAAATGTAGAAGTTATGGTGTATGGTGACGGCGCCTTTAAGGATCCTCAGGGACAGATTTGGGAATTGGCTGATCCTGTTGTTTCCCCAGCGTATACCAGCGGTTTGGAAGGTACTCCCAATGAATTGAAGTTAAAGTATCTTTCTGACAACGAATTTAAAGACTTGTCTGGAGCTGAACTTCAGGAAGCCATGATTAAGCGAATCAAAGAAAAGGACGAGGATTTGAAGGGTCGCATGGAAACTCAAGGAACAACCCCTCGTCAGCTGACAGACCTGTTGGGTTCCTTGTCAGATCTGACTTCTGGTTCTGGAGACAAGGGAACTCCCGTTATTTTGATTCAAAATTATTTTACAAACTACGCACATCAGTAATTGATTTGTAAAGCGTAAATGGCATTATTACCACCAGTTTTGCTCAATAGGGTAAAACTGGTGTTTTTTTATGCTCTTAGTAGTTGCAACTGGTGATAAAAGCCTGTTACTGAAGATTTTGTATCACATCTAGGGGGAGAGAAGTACAAATTTGAACTTGTTCTAGTGGGATTCCAAGACCTAACATGAGTTTTGCTGTTTCCAGCTTGGTTTGGTAGGCTCCTTGTTCCAAACCACGTTCCAGCCCGATGGAAATGCCTTCTTCGTAGGCTTCTTCCTGTTTTACTGCCATAGCTGTATCAAAGTCATATTCTGCTGTTAAGATACTCAAGGTCTCACCTCCTGTTTAGTTAGGAGGGAACACCCCCTCTACTCAGAAGCGGTGGGTTTCCGCACTTTTGCGGGGCAAAAGCGAGATTCGCTAAAATCGCTCAATATATCGCGATTTTCCGGCTTGAACCGTCGCTCCCTACCTAAAACCACCCTTCGCTAGAAGCTTCGCACTGTTGTGCTTGCTGCGGGCTCCCCCAGCATTGCTTAGGGGCTTCCTGCCCCTAAGAACCCCGGATGAAAAAATATGAGTTTTCCAAAGGAAAACTCGATAAGTTCGCCAACGGCGAACGGCATGCTCCAAGTCAGGACAATTCTGTACTACGGGACTTTGGATTAGATTTAATTCAAGAGTTGTTGAATGGTTGTCACTGGAAGAGAAGTGTATTTAGCAATCATCTCAACAGAGAAACCATCCTGCAACAAATTCCGTGCCGTCTCTAGCTTGTTTTGGTATGCTCCACATTCTAATCCTTCCAGTCGGCCTTGTTCCAAGCCACGTTCCAGCCCGATGGAAATACCTTCCGCATAAGCTTCTTCCTGTTTTACTGCCATGGCTGTATCAAAGTTGTATTCTGCTGTTAGGATACTCAAGGTCTCACCTCCTTTCCGTTCCAAGTAATCTCTTAAGATGTTGTGACGTACCGCCTCTCGAATCGCTCTTGTGAGGGGCTGTGCTTGTCCATCTGATTTTGCCTTGTCTATGAGCTTAAGAAACTGCACGTACTGCTCCAAGTCAGGACAATTTTGCACCACGGGACTTGGTGTTTCACTTTTAATTTTACACACTTTAACCACTAATTCAAGGGGAAGTTCTGAATTTGAGGGGTGG
>JAGCMR010000084.1 GCA_017646305.1 Spirochaetaceae bacterium | reverse complement strand
TCCTGCCGCCTTGGACGATATTCAAATCGTTTTCCGAGAAATCCTAGAACGAAAAATACGTCCTCATGACAACACAACTCAACTCATTCTGGCAGCAGATGGTTCTGGAGCATCATTGGCATTAGCCCTTGTTCAGACCCTCACAGAAGAGTTACGGCAGAGCATCAAATCAATTTTCCTCATTTCTCCCTGGCTCGATATGAATCCCCAGTCAGAATTTTTGATTCAAAAAAAAGCCTTTGACGGGATTCTTTCTGCTGAAAACATAATACACTGTGGAAACTATTATACAGAAGAAGAAAATCTTGCAAAGCCCTTGATTTCTCCTCTTTATATACCACCATTTAACTTAAAAAGTTTTCCCCCAGTGTACATTCAATGTGGTGGAGAAGAGCTGATTTTAGAAAGCTGCAAAGCCTTCCAGCAAAAACTAGAGGAAAATGCCATTCCTTGTACTTTAGACATCTGGCCAGAAATGATGTTTATGTTTCAGATGGCACATGAGTATCTCCCTCAAGCTCATTTTGCCATTCATAGAATTGGTCAATGTATTCAAAATCTTAATAAAACTCTTGAACAGGAAACAGAATAATGGAACTTGTGGCACCAGCCGGTAACTACGATAAGCTTTATTATGCCTATACTTATGGCGCGGATGCAGCCTACATCGGATTGAAGAATTTTTCATTGCGAGTTAAGGCTGACAATTTTTACGAGCAGGAATATCAAAAGATTATCAAGCTCAAAGAGCAATATCCACAAAAAAAACTCTTTTGTGCTTTGAATATTACCTTTCACAATCGGGACATCGACAAATTTTTAAGTGAACTTGATTATTTCCGCTGCTATCCCATTGATTCCTTTATTATCCAAGATATTGGAATGGTAAATCTTATTCAAAAGCACTTTCCCCAAGCAAACCTTCATCTAAGCACCCAAGCAAACTGCATCAATAGAGAAGCGGTAAAGCTTTATCGTCAGCTTGGATTTAAACGTGTTGTTTTAGGGCGAGAAGCCTCTTTGGCAGAAATTAAGGAAATCAAGGATGCAGTGCCAGACATGGAGCTGGAGGCCTTTGGTCACGGAGCTATGTGTATTGCCTACTCTGGCCGCTGTCTTTTAAGCTCCTACATGACAGGACGCAGTGCCAATGGTGGAGCTTGCTCACATTCCTGTCGCTGGGATTATAACTTGCTTACTTCTAAAAGCGATTTTGTCCATGCAGCGGCAAAACCTCAACCTACAGAGCCTGCAGTGAACTTTCTTGGTGGTCCTGTGGTAGACAAGGAACTGGCTCAGTCTGGAAATCTTGTACTTGAAGAAAAAAAACGACCTGGAGAATTTTTCCCTGTGTTTGAAGGGGATGACTTTACAGCCATTCTTTCCTCAAAAGATTTGTGCATGATTGACCATTTGGAAGACATGAAAAATGCTGGTGTTGATTCTCTCAAGGTAGAAGGTCGCATGAAAAGCATTTATTACGTGGCATTGGTAACACGAGCCTATCGCAAGGCCATTGATGCACTGGAAGGTCGTATCAACAAAGAGGAAGCAACTCCCTTTGTTCAGGAATTGTACAATACCAGCCATCGTGCCTTTGGTACAGGATTTTACTACGGCCCAGATGATGCTAACGAAACTACAACTGGTGCAACCACCAGTCCCTACGACCTGTGTGCCGCAGTGGGTGAACAGGTAGATTCAACACAAATGCTTCATCAAGCAGCACAAACCCTGGCTACACGTCAACAAGAACTAGATGCAATGCATCCTGCAGCACGGGCCGCACGGGAAGCAGACTATGCCGCTCACCCAGAAAAATGTCCTCCTGTGGTTCAAGCCAAGGACGGCTGGAGCTTCTTTGTGTATGACTCCATGAATAAGATTTCTACTTCAAAGTCCAACAACAAAGCAGAGGCATCAACAGAGCTACAATTTATCGCTCCAGATACTGTTGCCCTTACTGCAACAGGGAAAGACTATCAGCTGGTAAATCCTGCAACAGGAGAGCTTATGGAGTGGGTTTGCCATGGCCACCCCTGTCTCATTTACACTCACTTGCCCCTAGCAAATGGCATGCTGGTACGAAACAGGGTATAAACTTTAGAAAGGCAGGAAAAATTGATTATCAGTTTTTCCTGCCTTTCTTAATTTATTTTTCATTTCTATCCCATTCAACTTCCAAGGTCCGCTCTTCTCGATTGGGAGTGAGACTAAAAACATGACAATCCATGCGATGAATAATAATTCCACGTCCTCTAGATACGTAACCTACAATTTCATCTCCAAACTGAGGATTGCAGCAGTGGGCACGTGAAACAAGAAAGTTTGTTGTATCACCAATTTTTATCTTTCCACTACCAGAAGCAATTTCCATTGCTCCGGTATGGGGATTACCAAGCCCCTTCTTATGACCACGTGGAGCTCCTCCACCAGCATCATCACCACTGGATTTAAGGCCTTGTCCACCATCTCCCGTGGTTTTGGCAAAGGGATTATCAAAAGTAGGATCATTTTGTGTCAACCAACTACGAATCTTACTACGAGCCTTAGCTGTCCGCACAAATTGTAATTGATTTTGAGTAGGATGTGCCTGCTGAGAAGTGAGAATATCCACAATCTGGGTATTTTTCAAAGGCTTTGACAGAGGAATAATATGACCATCAGCCTTTGCTCCAACAATCTTTTCTCCCACCGCAGAGTGAATGTGATAAGCAAAATCCACCGCCGTAGCCCCTGCAGGTAGCTCAATTACATCGCCTTTTGGAGTAAACACAAAGATTGAATCTCCAAGCAGCTCCTCTTTTATCTCGTTGAACAGGTTTTCATCTGCCAGCTGTTCACCCTTCAGTTTTTTTAATTGGTTGATAATAGAAAGGTTTTCGAGTCCAACCTTATCTGGTCCACCGAGCTGCTGCTTATACAAAAGATGACTTGCTACACCGTATTCTGCCACAGAATGCATTTCCTTAGTTCGAATCTGAATCTCCAGTGGTCGCCCCTCACACATCACTGTAGTATGCAAACTTTGATAACCGTTGGCTTTAGGCATGGCAATATAATCCTTAAAACGACCATCAAGAGGCTTCCATAAACCATGAACAAGTCCTACTAAAACGTAGCAATCCCCACTTGTTTCGCAAAGCACTCGGAGTGCAAGCAAATCAAAGAGCTCGTCCACAGACTTATTTCGCTTTCGCATTTTCTGATAAATTGAATAAAAATGCTTTGCCCTACTGGAAATTGTTACATCAAGACCAGCCCTATTGGCAGCCTTGTAAATTTCCTGTTGAGCCTTGCTTAAATAATCAGCTCGCTCCTGCTTTTTTGCTGCAACAACCTTTTTAATTTGACCATATGCATCAGGATGAGAATATTTTAAACTCAAATCCTCCAGCTCAGACTTTACTGATGACATACCCAATCTGTTTGCCAAAGGTGCCCAAATATCGATGGCTTCTTGAGCCACCTGCTTTTGCACCAATTTTGTTTCATGAGAAAGATTTCTGATTCTGTCTAGTCGGTCAGCCAGCATCACTAAAATCACTCGAATATCTTCCACCATGGCAAAAAGCATTTTTCGAACAGAATCAGCTTGCTGCTGAGTTTTATTCTTTATTTTAAGATTAGTAATACGAGTGGTACCGCCAATGAGTTTTAATATGACTGAACCAAATTTTTCTTCAATCTCTGACTCACTAACCTTTTCAAAAGAAAGCACATTATGCAAAAAACCTGCCACAATACAGTGACAATCTAAATCTCGTTCTGCAAGAATACATGCAACTCGCATTCCATGAATATGATAAGGAAGATTTTGAGTATCGAATTTATCACAAGACACCTCACAAAGATAATGCCATGCTTCACTAATTATTTTTTTTTCTTCCTCATTAAAATGGGCAAACTGTGTCAAAAAAAAATTTAGGATTTCATTACAATTTTTACTTTCAATATCTTTTATAAAGCTATCATAATTCACGGGCCTTCCATCCTTCCACAACTCGAAGCATTCCACTTAAATCGCTATGAATTTGTATATCAATAAAACCTGTATTTTTCATCAACTCAGCTGTTTTCTCTGCATTGTATTCTCCAGTTTCCAACAAAATAAAACCGCCTGAATTCAATGCTGCAAAGCCTTGAGGTAAAAGCCGTGCAATAAGTCCTGTTCCATCCTCACTGCCATTGCAATCTCCATCCAAAGCTAGTAATGGTTCTGAACGCCCGTCTTCCAACAATTGATTCGCGATTTTTGCAGGAACATAGGGTGGATTAGAAATTATACCATCTAGATTTACTAATTCTTCAGACTGAAATAAGTCACACAATAAATATTCTATATTACAATTATGAAAGGAGCAATTTTTTTTTGCAACTTCTAGTGCGTCACAGGAAATATCAGTAGCAAAAAACCAAGTCTTATTTACGTCAAAAGAAGCTTCCAATTCCTTCCAAATGGAAATACCGACGCAACCACTGCCAGTACAAAGATCCACCAATTTTAATCTTGAAGTTGACTGTAAATTTTTTGAAATTATCTCGATTCCCCGATGTACAAGGATTTCCGTATCAGGCTTTGGAATTAATACTGAAGGATTAACAAAAAAATCCCTTCCATAAAACTCTTTCGTTCCAACAATATATGCCACAGGAAAACCTGTACAACGTAAATTCACTTTATAAATAAATGACTCGACTTCCTGATCAGAAAGTTTTCGTTCTGGGTGAGAAAAAATCACACTGCGAGAAATTCCTAACACCTGAGATAGAATACAATCACAATCAAGACTTGGAGTTGTGATGAACTTTGTAAAAGATTCATCATTAGTCCAAGCCTTTTCTTGATTTACACTATCAAATTTCTCGATAGCAAGTTTACGAACTTCAGCTACAGTGATGTAGCACCTCCAAACTATTCAGCAACAGCGGTGCCCTTCAAAGCCGCTTCTTTTGCAGAAATATTAAGTGCTTCAACCATTTCCTCAATGGTTCCCTGCATAAACTGATCCAACTTGTACAAGGTCAAGTTGATTCTGTGGTCAGTAACACGGTTTTGAGGAAAATTATATGTTCGAATACGTTCAGAACGATCACCAGAACCAACCATGCTCTTTCGAGCAGCAGAACGCTCTGCATGTTTTTTAGACTCTTCCAAATCAAACAAACGTGCACGCAATACACGCATAGCCTTTTCTTTATTTCGCAACTGGCTTTTTTCATCCTGCTGAATAACAACTAATCCAGTAGGAATATGAGTCAAACGAACAGCTGAGTCAGTGGTATTAACACACTGTCCACCACAACCGCCAGCACGCATTACATCGATTCGTAAATCTTCCTGACGAATTTCAATTTCTGTTTCCTCAGCCTCTGGTAAAACTGCCACAGTTACCGCACTAGTATGGATTCTACCCTGAGCTTCAGTTTCTGGTACACGCTGAACACGGTGCACACCAGCCTCCCATCGCAAGCTTCCGTATACAAACTTACCACTTATGGAAAGAGAAATTTCTTTATATCCGCCAACTTCTGTCTCACTGGCATCCATAATTTCATATTTCCACCCCTTTGATTCGGCATAACGTGTATACATTCTGAACAAGTCTGCTGCAAAAAGAGAAGCTTCATCACCACCGGTTCCACCACGGATTTCCATAATGATATTTTTTTCTTCCAGTGGATCAGGTGGAATAAGCATCATCTTCAATTTTGATTCCATCTCAGGCTGCTTTGCTTCAAGCTCTTTCAACTCTTCCCGAGCCATCTCCTTCATATCAGGATCATCTTCCTCAGCAATTATTTCCTGATTACCTTTAATATCCTGTAGTAATTTTTTATATTCGTGATAAGCAGACATCAATTCACTCAAATATGAGTGCTCTCGCATTACCTCTTTATATTTTTTGGGATCCTTAACAAGATCTGGTTCTTGGACCATTTCCTCCACAACAACATACCGTTGTGATAATTCATCTAATCTCTTTAACATGCTTCTAGCATATCAGAATAAGAAAGAAAGTACAACAGAGTATCTCTTTAGATAGTATATCGATTTAAAAATTGATTTTTACAACTTTATTTTTTTGAATAAAATTTATTTAAGAAAATTACAAGATTTATATAAAAATATGGAATCAACAGGAAGGAAATACACACCGCAGGTTAAATTTAACCACAATCACAAAAAAAATAAAGGCTAGACATCACTCAATGCCTAGCCTCAATCCCATAGAATCTTCAGGAAACTATCTTCAAAAAAAGCATAATGGAAACGATAATATGGTCAAGCCTCACGACCTATTAGTATCGCTCGGCTGAACACATTACTATGCTTATACCTGCGACCTATCAACCGGATGGTCTGTCCGGGGTCTTCAGGGGGGTCATACCCCCAGGGATGACTCGTCTTGAGGCGGGCTTCCCGCTTAGATGCTTTCAGCGGTTATCCCTTCCGAGCTTAGATACCCAGCACTTACCCTTGGCAGGATAACTGGTACACCAGAGGCTCGTC
>JAGCMR010000083.1 GCA_017646305.1 Spirochaetaceae bacterium | reverse complement strand
TCTTTCCAGAGATTGTTCTGGCTACAGGAGTACTGGAGCGACAGTTGTACAAGGTGGCTACAGAAATTAAGTTTGATGAGGCAAACCCCATGCACACTGCTTTGGAACAGCTAGACAAGCGTCATGAAGCAGAGGAAAACCTTGCCCAAAAGCTCGGTATTCCTTCCCAGCACATTTTAATCGACATTCCTGAGCGAATTTCCTTTGAAAGTGACCTGTGGATTTGTGACGAGGAAGTACCCTTCTCCCAAAGTTCAACCGTCTTTTCTAGCAAAACTGTGGCTTCCTTTACTGGAAGCCTGCGGAAAATTCGTGTTGCAATCCGCCAACAGGACACTTCCTGTTCATTCCAAGAGAAAGAATGCAAAATCATTGCCAGATTTCTAGATATGGAATATAATAATGATATTATACTTGGTTAGTTTTGGAGGACAAAATGAAAGTTCAGAACGTAATGGAATCATATATTACAAACCGCACAAATGCCTTATACGATGAATTCGCAGAGGCAAAGAATTCATTTTTAACTTGTAGCTGTGAAAATTGCCGTATGGATACAATATGCTATGTGCTTAATAGAATCCATCCCAAGTATGTTGTGTCAGGACGTGGCATGACCTATGCAAATCTTGCCCTCAATGGACAGATTATGGCTGATATTGATGCCATGATCATTGATGGAATGAGAATTGTCAATGCAGCAAAGCGTCCCTACCATGAAAAGAGAAAGATTGAAAATCCTGTAGAAAATGTTCCAGCTTTTAGTTTCCCTGTTTTCATGGGAGCAGTTTATGATGGCCACACCTTTGAGCCTATGGCAGGAGTTACTGTAGAATTAACTGCTGACGGAAAACTTGTTCCCATGGAAGATGCTTCTTGGGAAAACCCCACCCTCACCTACAAGCCAGCTAAGGGAAGCTTTACCTTTAAGCCAGCTCCACTTCCTGCAAGCAAGGAAGGAGAAACAAAAAATTTCCCCTTTACCATCACCATTCGTGCAGAAAACTACCAGCCCTTGATTTACTCCTTTACCATTCCTGTTACCAGTAGCATGGGAGAAATTCCCTTCATTTCTTTGAAGCTTCAGGATAGCTACATGTTCCCTGTGGATGAAATTAATTCCATGGAAGAGTAGTTTTGATATTGACATTTTTTTCAGCCTCTGATATAGTATATTACATCATGGGCGCTTAGCTCAGCTGGGAGAGCGTTTGGTTTACACCCAAAATGTCGGCGGTTCGATCCCGTCATCGCCCATCTTACACAAGACTTGCAAGAAATTGCAAGTCTTTTTTTTTGCAAAAAATTGTATTTAATTCAATTTTTTTCGCTTTATGTATAAAAAACGCAAATATAGAGTAATTTTTTTCAATATGATTTATTTACTGTACAAATTTGATAAAATATGTTATAATTAGAAGATTTTACAAAAAAAATATTTGGAGTATTTATGCTTTATACAGATACAAGAGATAGCTCTGCTAGAGTTAGTTTTAAAACAGCCGTACTAAATGGAATGAACGAAAAAACAGGTGGACTTTACATTCCTGTAGAAATTCCAAAACTTGATATTGGATTTTTAACAAAATCCCCTGAACCATCTTTTAGAGATATTGCTTTTGAAACTTCAAAACTTTTTACAGATGGAGAAATTCCTGAATCTGATTTACAAGCAATTATTGCAGACTGCTACCCTTTTACTGCTCAAGTTGTACCTATCGATCCTGTAACTTACGTACTTGAACTTTACCACGGACCAACTTGTGCTTTCAAGGATTTTGGAGCAAGATTTATGGCTCGTATGATGTCTTATTTTAACAAAGACGAAAACGATCCATTACATATTCTTGTTGCAACTTCAGGTGATACAGGAAGTGCTGTAGGAAGTGCATTCCACAATGTTCCGGGGCTTGATGTAACAATTTTGTATCCAGAAGGAAAAATCAGTCCTTTACAAGAAAAACAACTTTCAACTTTTACAGGTAATGTTCGTGCATTAAAAGTTGCAGGAACTTTTGATGATTGTCAAAAATTGGTAAAAACTGCTTTTACAGATACAGAACTTCGCAAAAAATTCAGACTTTCTTCTGCAAATTCAATCAACATTTCACGCTTGTTGCCACAAAGTTTTTACTACACTTACGCATCATTAACTGTAACTCACAGAGCACCTCGC
>JAGCMR010000082.1 GCA_017646305.1 Spirochaetaceae bacterium | reverse complement strand
GGAGCTAGTAAATTGCAATCCAAAATATATTTCTGGGATAGAATCACGGAATAAATTCCCCTCGGCAGAGACTATAGATGCACTGGCTTCCGTACTGGAAATTTCCGCCGCCCAGTTATTTGAAGAAGAAGGCTCCCCACGGAATGCAGCCGCCTTTGACAAGGAACAGTTCGCAGAAGAACTTGTAAACGGCCTCCATGAGTTGATACGAGAAGATGTGTTGAACTTTTTAGAGGAAAAATTAGGTGGATAAAGCCCTAACCTTCAATGCGAGACATGGCGATTCGCTTAGTACGCACCCCTTCCAAAAGCTGGCACATGGCCTGCTGATTGTCAGTTTCCAGGTGGTGGCGAAGCTCTTCCAGAGACTGCTGAAAGCTATCGATGTGACCCAAAAGCTCACTTTTGTTGGCGGAAAAAAGTTCCGTCCACAGGGGGGCATTTATCATGGCAATTCGAGTTAAATCCTCAAAACTTCCACCACCAAAGGCTGTAATCTGAGTATCTTCAGCACTATCAACCAAGGCTGCAGCAATCACGTGACACAGCTGAGAAGTAAAGGCAATTTTGTGGTCGTGGACTTGAGCATCAGTCTCAATGATTCGGGTAAAGCCTAAATCTGTTACTAGATTCTTGAAAAAGGTCAAATGCTCAGCCTTGTTCTGTTCCAGCGGCATGAGGATATAGTTACGTCCAGCAAAAATCTTGGAAGAAGCATGGGTATATCCTTCCTTTTCGCTTCCTGCCATGGGATGGCCACTGATAAAGTCCACATCATCACGGAGAATTTTCGGTAGATTACGGATGATTTCCGCCTTTACACCAGAAATATCCGTGACAATGGAATTGGGTTTAAAATATGAGCGATTTTTTTCCATGAATTGCAAGGTGGCATGGGGATACAAACAGATAAATACCACATCACACTGGGCCAGCATAGCGGGAGCTTCATCCAGACTAAATCCACCGTCAATGATTCCATCTGACAGAGACTGAGTGAGAGAAGCTCCATTTATATCGCAGGCAAAAATCTTGCCACTGCTCTGAGGTCTTCCAAGGACCTTTTCCCGAATGGCACGGGCAAAGGAGCCTCCCATCAATCCTAGTCCTACAAAACCATAGGACAAGTTATGTGGATTAAGCCAAGATATTTCACCTGTTACACCTGTATCCTGCCACCTTGATTCACTCATATTGCTCGTTCCTCCACAGCAGCGTACTTTCTCAGCTTTTGCATCAGCTCATCAAACTGAGCTGGTGTCAAGGACTGCTCACCGTCACAAAGAGCGCACTCTGGACAGTTGTGTACCTCTACCATGATTCCGTCGGCTCCAACAGCAAGGGAAGCAGTGGCCAAGGTGGGAACCATCCAACTCATACCACAGGCATGGCTTGGGTCCACCACTACAGGCAGGTGACTTTCTTTTTTCAAGTAGGGTACTACGCTCAAATCCAAAGTATTACGAGTGTAAGGATCAAAGGTTCTAATTCCCCGCTCACACAAAACAACATTGTCGTTTCCCGCTGCCATAATGTATTCTGCAGACATCAAAAGCTCTTTTACAGTATTAGCAAGACCACGCTTTAAAAGAATAGTTTTATTACAACCACCAAGCTCCTTCAAAAGATCAAAGTTTTGCATATTTCGAGCACCAATCTGAATCACATCTACATCATTGAACAAATC
>JAGCMR010000081.1 GCA_017646305.1 Spirochaetaceae bacterium | reverse complement strand
TCAACACCTGTAATACCTTGGGGTTGTCGGTATAGCAAGAGCCAAAAAGAAAGGGTGTAGCACCAAGACTATTTTTTGCATGAACATCTAAGCCCTTTTTGATGAAATAGGCAGGAATCTCAGGGCAATCAGAACAGGCTGCCAAATGTAAGAGGGTATTTTGCTTTTCTTCTTCAATATAGTCCAGAGAAATTCCCACAGTCAGCAGATGGTCCAATACCTTAGTGGAAGTAGCCTGCGTAATGCTAGCAATAACAAGCTGGGCTCGCTCATCCTTATCTTTGGAGGAAAAATCCTTAAAAAATAAGTCCATTGCCGCAAGGTTTCCCTCCCGCACCGCTTGACGATAAAATCTAATCTCAGAATTAGTCATGACTCCTCCAATTTAAAAGCTGTAGTTCTAATATACTCATAAAAATAAAGGAAGGAAAGGGAAAGACCACCTTATAGAAAAAACATTACTTGAGGACTTCAATCTGTAAATGGGGAATTCTGATGTCCGCATTATTTTTTATTAACTCTTGAAGACGTGAAATGACACTGGGAACTTGCCGCATGATGTAACTGATAATATTTGCCTCCTGCAATAATTATAAATTAAAACCCTATTATATCAAGATTGAAATATTCTTTTAAAATATCACAAAGTTCGTTTTGCGAAAACGCACGACACAAACTTTTTCCTGCTTCCTCTATTTTGAGCTGGTTTCCGACAATGCTACGAAACCCAGTTGGTGAAGCAAGATACACTAAACGACTTCCAAAGGCTCCGTCTCCAGAAGTCCGCATATAGTTGCCACCGTAAAAATCCCGGAGCAATACAGGGACTGGTAGAATTTGAATTACAGGCTCACACAGCTCTTTCCCATCCTGCCAATGATACCGATGCAATTCTATCCAGCTTCCCACCACCACATCAGTTTTAGCTTCAAGTGCACCACGTCCAGCAGGAAAACAGGAGGCTGGCTTTACTACAAATTTTTCCCCCTTAATAACTTGCACAGTATGATACTGTAATTCCAGGGCCCCCAAGGGAACGGGACCACCATAGCCCACATCACAAAAAAAGACTTCATGGTCAAAATACACAAGGATACCGCAGTGACCAAAAGGCACCATAGTTCCTTCCTTGTGACGTAGCTGACGACAGGGACACATCCAGGCATTAAATCCAAGGCTTTGTAATAAAAGAGTAAAAAGACCATTGAGCTCAAAGCAATGTCCGCCTCGCTTATTAAGAAGCAGTTTTTCCATAAGTCTTTGGGGTTCAAGACTAACTGGTCGGCCAAAATCAATGGTATCAAGATTCTCGTACGGAATTACTAGCTGGTGAGTATATACTAACTCATCAAGGAATTCCTTGGTGGGCAACTTTTTTTTCACCCCTAGGCGAGAAAGATATACCTGCTGAAGATGAACAGGAACTTCGTCATACGCTTTCCAATCAACATTCCGAGCCCAAGCCACAACTTCTCCTCCATAATGGTAAGTTTTACGAGCCAGAACCATTCCTGCTAGAAACAAAAAGGCCTATAATGGTAAGCAAGCTTCCAATGCTCCCCATGAGGGTAAGCTTTTCTTTTAGGAAAATGGCAGCAAAGAGGATGGTAACCACCGGAATAAGATAGAGTCCAGAGGAAATCTTTACGGTACCAAGAATAATGCAGGCCTTGTTCCATGCCACAAAGCACATACCACTGGCAAGAATACCAAGGAAACAAAGCAAAACCCAATTTAAGGGAGAAGAAAAACGAGCTTCATTGAGGGAGGCAGAAAGTTCCACATAGGAAATGCCCTCTGGGTTGGAGGAGAAAATCCCTAACACTAACAAGGGAAGCATCCAGACAACGGCATAGAAAAATATTTTTCTGGTAACAATAATGATATTATAGCCCCTTTTGTTAATGAGGGTGACAAAAAGGGAATAAAAGCCCCAGCACACAGCAGAAGTAAGAGCCAACAAGTCTCCCTTAGGGCTCACATTAAACTGGCTGCTTCCATTCAAGCTCACCAAAACCACTCCC
>JAGCMR010000080.1 GCA_017646305.1 Spirochaetaceae bacterium | reverse complement strand
ATTTTTTCACAACAAAAGTTTTTTGCAGGTGGGAAAAAGATTTCTTTTAGAAAATGTGTCTCTCCAGATTCAGGGAAACTACAAGTCCATGGATAATGGACTTCAGGGACAAAGTCTCTTGTTTGATGATGTGAACCGCCGAGGTTTTGGTGTCCACCTACAGCTAGGGCTTCCTCTTGGTCAAGAGTTTTCCATGGCAGGCGGTTTTCCCCTAGACTGGTACAACCGCTATGCTGGTTTTTCTAATACCGTTGGTAGGACAGGGGAAAACGGAGCAATAGGGGTTTCTGTTTTAGGCCTTTCTCCCTGGCTTTCCGTTAACTGGGATTCTGAAAGCTTTGATGGCGGTACCAGCAATGGTATTCCTAGGACTCACGAATTTTCTGCCCAGCTGTTGATGAACTGGAACTATAGAGCCAGTCTTGACCAGGGAATCGGTAGCTTTCAAAATAGAGGTAGTGTTGTTCTTTCTGGTTCGTGGCTGTGGAATTCTTGCTTGGAAATTTTTTCTAGCCTTGGACTGGTATATCTTCCCACTGGTTCTGGCCAGGACAAGACAAAGCTTCTTGTACCATTTAGCTTGGGAATGGGGTGGAACGCAAATTACTGGAAGGAACCAGACTGGCAACTTAAGAAAAACACAGGGGAAAGGGGTATTCCCGAGAGCCTTTCCCCGCTGAGCTTTTCGGTGGAAGGTGGACTTGATTCTCGCTACCACAATTTTTATCAGCTAGAAGCAGCTGCTCCCTATGTAAATTTTTCTCCCCAGGATTTGATTGTTAACGGAGAAGAAAGTGACTGGTTCCTTAAGGCTCATTCTAGTATTCCTGTGGTGTTAGGAGAAAGCTCTTTTTTTCAAGAGCTTTTTCTTCAGCTAGGACTGGAATATCGGCAGTCGGCCTTTGGAAACAACGTGCTTGTGGGAGATTATGCAGCAGGAATTGATGAGTGGACAGGCTTGTTTCCCGCTAAAACGAAGGCTCGCAAAGTTCTTTTTTCAGAGCTTGCTGTAACAGTGATGGTATCAAATTTTTTATTTAAAGCAGGCTGGAATAGTCAGTGGTTGTATCATCCTGTGTATGAGCCTGCTCAAAGGCTACTGCTTTCTGGAGGGTATGATTGTCCAAACCATCCCTGGGGTGCTAAATTAAAGGCTGATTTTGGCTTTAAGGGAACAGATTCCCTGCCATTATTGTCAGCTCAGGTGTACTATAAGCCAGTAGAAAACCTACAGGTTGCGTTACACTTTAAGGATATGCTGAAGCTCTTTTCAGGAAAACAGCGTGTTTTTGTGGAACCATACATGAAGGAAGGTGGCTCTGTAGCCCTTTCCCTACAATTTAATTTTTAGGAGTATATATGATTGAATTGATAAAAAGCGGTGGCCCCTTGATGATTCCTTTGGGCTTATGTGCCTTGCTGGCCACCTTTATCATAATCGAAAGAAGTATCTATTACGTTCGAATTAAAAAGAAGGATGATTTCTTTTTAGATAGACTCCTTTCCTTAATTAATAGCTGTCGTTATGAAGAGGCACTGTCTTGGTGTACAAGTCTTAGAACTCCTGCTGCTCAGGTAGCTGCAAAGGCTGTTTTGCTCCGTCATTTGCCAGAACAAGATGCTCGAGAACTGGTGGCAGTAGAGCTGGACAAACAAATTCCTCGTCTTGACCGATTCCTTACTGCCTTGGGAACCATTGCCAACGTGTCCACCTTGTTGGGGTTACTGGGAACAGTAACTGGTAATATTCAAGCCTTTGGGGTTCTTGGTGGAGGGCAATCCATGGGAAATCCTGCTCTTTTGGCTGGTTCAATTTCAGAAGCCCTTGTAACTACAGCAGCAGGTTTGTGTATCTCCATTCCTTCCGTTATTTTTCACAATTATTTTGTTTCTCTTGTAAACAAACGTCTTGCTGCCATGGAAGCCATTGCCACCTCTGTGGTGATTCAAGTCTGTGGTCGCAATCTTATGGGAAAGGAGCTATGAAAAATCAATCTACCCCTGTAGCCCCATCTCAACATGTTTTTTTCAGAAGAAGAGTTTCCAGAAAGATGATTTTTCTGGATATGATTCCCATGATTGATATCGTTTTTCAGCTGATTCTCTTTTTTCTGGTGTCCACCACCTTTGCCTTATTGCCTGGTATTACGGTACAGCTTCCAGAATCCTCCACTGCAGAAGGGGCTGAAACCAGAGGCTTAATTATTACCCTCAGTGCTGAAGGCGGAATTTGGTTTAATGATCAGCAGGTAACCATGGAGGAATTGAATCATGCTCTGGCTCAGTTTGATACAGAAGCTGTACCACGGGAGCAGTATCCCATTCAGCTGGAGGCTGATGCCCTCGTTACCAATGGAACCATTGTTCAGCTCTTTGACCTTTTGCGAAAAAATGGTTTTTCAGCAGTGAATTTACGGACGGTACAAGAATAATGGCTAGAGGGGGAGAACAGGAGCTAAAAAAAAGGTCTCCTGAAGCAGAATCTCAAGTGGTGGCCTTGATTCTTACCACCATGGTGTGGCTGGTGGTAGCAACCTTCTGTATCCTTTTGCCTCCACAGTCTCTTAAAAAAGAGACAGTTTCTGTGTATCAAAGCATTGCTCTCAATGTAGTAGCGCAAGAAGGAGGAGCTCCTTTACCAGAGCCCCTTGCTGAGATAGCCTCATCCCAGTCTTCTTCTCCAGCTCCATCTGAAGTTCCTTCTATCTCTGCTCCAGAAGCCTCTCCACTGCCAGAAAAATCCCTAGAACCGGCTGTTGTTACAAAGCCCACAGAAAAGACCCCGAATCCGACCATTGCTTCAAAGCCTGTAGCACAAGCTTCGTCCCAAAAGTCAGTTCAAGATGCAGTAGCCTCGGTTGGTGCATCAGCTGTATCTCCAGCTCTTTCCCCAGATCCTGCAACTCCACCAGTAAAAGCCCCAGATGTGGAGTCCCTTGATGAAGCTGCTTGGGAAGCTCTTTTTACAGAAAAGGGTGGGAGGTCCTACAACAATACACCTTCTAGCTCAATCTCGTCTTCTTCAGATGCTTCATCACTTCTTTCTGGTGTGGCAGCTTCTGCAAGTTCAGGCAATGAAAGTGCTGGTGTCATAGCCTCATCTCTCCAGTCTAACGCTACATCCTCTCAAATCCTCAGTCAAGATACTGCGGTAGCCTTAGGTCAAATTGCTTCAGCAGCAGAAGGCGGGCAGGGAAGTGGTTTTGCGAAAGCCTCCCAGTCAGACAGTGCTGGTACAGGAGCTGTAGCAACTCCTACTACACCTGGTACCGATATAAGTTTGGTGGGTGGGGGAAGTCGTCGTTTGCTGGAGCCCCAGGAACCAATAATTGTTATTTCAGTTCAAAATCAATCTCTTATTAAAGGCTCCACTGAGGTAACTATTACCTTTGACATTACACCAGAAGGACTGGTTCTTCCTGGCTCCATTAAAATAAGCCCCGAAGCCCTAGTTCATAGACTGGTTCAGGCTGAAATAAAAAATCAACTTGAAAAATGGCGTTTTCAAGCAGCTAAGGGTTCTGGACAGGTTCGCTTTAAATATAATATAATAAAAAAATGACCAGTGGCATCAAAGCGGTCGCCTTTGACATTGATGGAACGCTGTATCCAAGTTGGCGACTGTACATTCGTATCATCCCATACGTACTAAAACATCTCCGTTTTTTCCTCAAGTATAGTAAGGTTCGTTCTATACTTCATAGAACTGCTCCTTCTGGGGATTTTTATGAGTATCAGGCTCGTCT
>JAGCMR010000079.1 GCA_017646305.1 Spirochaetaceae bacterium | reverse complement strand
TCCATTAGGGAGCAAAAGGAAGTTCAGCTGGTAGTAAAGCTAGAGGAATGGAAGGCAGATAAGGTGTATGACCGTCTCGGTACAGAACAGCATACCCAAGATATTTTAGGTGTACAGATTCCTTTCCTAGAAATTCCTGTAAAGCCTGGCCGAAACCTGCCCATTATTATTGAGACTGCCGCCATGAACGAGCGTCTCAAGTCCATGGGGTATTATTCTGCCAAGGAATTCAACCAGAATATTCTTAAGTGGATAGAAACTGGTGCGGCTCAGGCTGCATATTACGGTAGTGACGATTCTTACTAAATAAATATGATTTTTCATTAGGGGGTTTTTTATGGTAGAGAAAATTTTAACGGTTCGTAATCGAGCAGGGATTCATGCACGTCCTGCATCCTTGATCGCTCAGACTGCAAATAAATTTTCTTCTGAGATTTTACTGGAAAATAATGACACCACAGTAAATGCCAAGTCCATTATGGGTGTTATTACCATGGCTGCTGGATATAATACAAATCTGGTGCTGAAGGCTGATGGCAGTGATGCCTCTGATGCTGTGGCTGCTATTGCCGCTCTCTTTGAAAATAAATTTGAGGAAGAATAGCTTATGAGGGCGCTTACTGGCCGGCAACTGGAAATACTGAATTTTGTTCGCACCTATTCTTTGGAAAATGGTTGTCCTCCTACAATTCGTGAATGTGCTAGCCATTTCAATATTTCCTTAGGTGCTATTCAGTGCCATTTCGCCGCCCTCCAAAAAAAAGGTTATCTTTCTCAGTCTGATAAACGTTCCCGCTCTGTTCGAGTAATTATGGATGAAGAAGGCTATGAACCACCTCCATCAGTGACTCGTGTTCCCTTATTGGGAGCTGTAGCTGCGGGAAAGCCCTTGCTTTCTGAAGAAAATTATGATGGTTATGTAAATTTGTCAGAACCTTTCGTAAAAAATGACGGAACCTACTTTGCCCTCAAGGTAAAGGGAGCTTCCATGATTAATGCAGGAATTCTTGATGGTGATATTGCCGTTATTCGTCAGTGTAACATGGCAGACAACGGCCAGATTGTGGTGGCAGTTTTAGATGATGCCATTACCCTGAAACGGTTTTACCGAGAATCAAACCGTGTACGCTTAGAGCCAGAAAATGATGACTTTAAGCCCATCTACTGCCAAGATGTTCACATTGTTGGCACTCTTTCCAGTATTATCAGGAATTATTGATGAGTCATGCACCAGTTTATTTGTTCACTGGGCCAGAGGTGGGTGAACGAAATGATGCTATTCTTCAGCTTCGAGTAGCAGCGAGAAAAAAATCTGGAATCTTAGACGAACACTCCTTTTATGCTTCAGAAACAAAATTTCCACAGATTATGAATCTGTTGCTGAGCGACTCTCTTTTTTCTTCTGCACGTTTTGTGGTTTTCTATGGAGCAGAGTCGCTGAAAAAAAAAGAGGACTTGGAACTGTTAGCCTCTTGGATAGAGTCAGCTTCAGAAAGTCAGACCATTCTTGTGTTGGTTTCTGATGAAGTCAGCTGTGATAAAAAACTGGAAGCTTTAATTCCCAAAGGAAATAAACAGATTTTTTGGGAGCTGTTTGAAAATCGTAAGGAACAGTGGCTGGTAAATTTTTTCAAAAAAAATGGATTTTCCCTTGCTTCCGATGCCATAGAATTAATTCTGGATATGGTAGAAAACAACACGGAGGCTCTCAAAACAGAATGCTCTCGTTTTTTTCTTTGCTTTCCATCTGGACATCATGTTACCGCAGAGGATGTGGAACAAATTCTTGCTCACAATCGAGAGGAGTCCCCCTTTACACTGTTTGATGCCCTGTGCGAGGCAAATCGTCCTGCTGTACTCCGTTTAGACACATCCTTGGGAATTCTGCAGAAGCTACGTCTGTCCAAGGATTCCTCTGGCATCCAACTCATTGCGGGGCTCACCTATTGTTTCCGTCGTTTACAGTCTTGGCATCAGTTGCTACGAGGAAATCCTTCTCCTTCGGAGGGAGACTATCGCACTAGCGGTTTTGTGTCAAAAAAATCCCGTAGCCAATATCAAAATGCAAGTCGACTGTGGGGGGCTGCACAAACGAGTCAAATCCTTGCCTTGTTGTCCCGAAGTGATATGGAGATACGGTCAACAGGTACTGCCTTGGAAGAAACGATTCTTCAAACCATCCTTTATTCCATTGTCATGAAAAAAGGGGAGTCTCTGGAGGTCTATCAGGAAATTCCCTTTTAGTTTTCCATGGAGTTGATAATCTGAGCCAATGTTTGCAGCTCTGCTTGGGTCATGGTAATTCCCTTGCCCATTTTTTGATGGTCTGGAGACCAGCTACGAATGTCGTACTTTGCTTCTCTTCCACTCCAAGAAACAAGATTAAGCTCTACCTGCCATCCTCCCTTACCTTGGGAAATTACACCAATTTGCTTTTCAATGGAAAAGGTAAAATCATCTGCCATTTTTTTCTCCTAAAGACTGAAAGGTTCAGTCAAAATTTGATTGCACACACGCACCTACTACAATTATAGCATGGAATTGAGAAAAATCTGCTTTTTGTGACTATCTATTTAATTTTTTTTTCATTTATTTCAGATTTTACTTGCTTGAATGTACTATGTACTGTATCCTTGATAGCATCTTATGTTTTATTTAAATGAGCTACAAGAGTGAATGGGTATTTTGTAGTTCATGTTCGCTGGTTTTCAGTGAAAAATTTGAAAAGTCCTTTTCGAGGAGGGTATTGTGAGAAGGCATGTAAGTCTTTTGTTTCTTTTTGTTTTACTGTCCCTAGTGATTTTTTTCACAGGATGTAGTTCCACCCCTGAAGCCGAAACTGAGGCTCCTGTTACAGAGTCCAGTGCATCTGCTGTTGTAACTGACACTGTTGAGTCTGTATTAAATGATGAGGCTGCTGCACAGGCAGCTCTTTTAGCTGCAGAAACTGCTGGTCTTATGGCTGAATTAACTGCTGCTCGTGAACTTGCTGTTGCGTCTGGTGCTGATTCTCTTTTCCCAGAGGAATTTGCAAAGGTTTCTGCTGAGTATGATGCATTGATAAAAGCCCAACAGGAAAATCCTGATGCAGATTACCGTAGCCAGATTGAAAACTTGCGGGATACCTACCTAGCATTAGCCAAGCTTTCTCAGGCTACAGAAATGCGTAAACGGATTGTAGATGCAGGTCTGCAGGATTCTGATCCTGCCAATTTCCAAAAAGGTGATGTAGCATTAGAGCAGGTGCAGCTTTTGTACAATGAAGGTGCTGCTGGTTCTCAGCTGGTAGAACATGCTACCATTGCCTATGATTCCTATTTTGCCATTCTTTCTGCTAATTATGATACCATGTGTCAGTCCCAGCGAGAGTTGGCTCTGGCTGCCAAAGAAAAGGCCGATTCCATTAAATCTGCCATGGCAGCTAAGGATGAATATGCTGCCGCAGCCTTAGTGCTTTCTGGTGCGGAAGCTGCATATGCAGGCAAGGTTTATGACAAGGCCTATGATGGTTTTGTAGAAGCTACAAAGCAATTTACTGCTGTTTACGATGATGTGTTTGTACGTCGTGCTACTGCAGAAGAGGCTATTCGTCGTGCTAAGCAGAAGGTGAATGCTTCCGCTGCTCTTGCCGAGGAAGCAGATGAAATTGCTCCCTTGCAGGAAGATGATTCTGAAACAACGAATGAAACTGTCGGTGAGGGGGATGAACTATGAGAAAACTTCTTGTTATTGTAGCTATTTCCCTTGTTCCTTTTATGGTAGTAGCTGCTAGTTATGCAGACAATGAATATCAAAAGCTGGCTGAAGCCTATGCTGTGCGAGCTCAAAATGCCTTTGATTCTGGTGAATATGATCTAGCGGTGGAGTATACCACTAAGGCAGAAGAAAATGCTGAATTGTCTAGACAGTATGTGGAGATGATGTTGCTTCGTTCAGATGCAGACACCCAGATTCGTGTTGCTCGTAATCGTTTGGTATGGGCTCGTAGTCTCAAGGCTGACGAAAATTTCCCAGAGATGTATAACGAAAGTATGTCCTTAGTTGAACAGGCTCAGGTTGCATTCTCTGCTGAACGGTACGAAGAAGCTAAGCTGCTGGCTCTTCAGTCTATGGATGCATTAGCTGGCTTACAGGAAATGGATGATGAACGAAAGCGTCTTCAAGAAGAAGCTCTGGCTAAGGCCCGTGTTCCTGCTGGTACCTATCCAGAGTACTATATCATTCATGACTGGAATAAAACAAAGGACTGCTTCTGGAACATTGCTGCTAAGCCCTTCGTATACAATGATCCTTTCAAATGGGAAATCTTGTACAATGAAAATAAAGGTGTTTTGAACAACGCTTCTAATCCCGATGTTATCCAGCCTGAAATCAAGATTCGTATTCCCAGTATCGCGGGAGAGGTTCGGGAAGGAACATACGATCCAGAAGTTGAGTATAGTGTATTTGAAAAGAAGTAGCTTAGAATAAATCTCCTAATTTGTAAAAAAAAGACTGTCCTCTTGTGTGGGACAGTCTTTTTTTACGCCTTGTTTTTATAATTTCTGTATAAATCCATAGCTGCAGTCATAAGTGCATGAGGAAATTCCTTGGTTCCCATCATGGCATAAACCTCATCCTCTGGTAGGGCAAAGTAGTCAACAAATTCATCCTGATCCAGTTCTTGGGTTCCTGTAGCAACTAAGTCTTCTGCAACATAACAATGCACCTGATTTGAAAAAATTGCAGGGTTGGGACTCATGCTTCCTAAATGAACAATCTTTCCTGCCTTGTATCCTGTTTCTTCCAGTAATTCTCGTTCAGCCGCCTGTGCTGGAGTTTCTCCTTGGTCAATTACTCCACCAGGAAATTCGGTACTCATAGATAAGGAGCCATGTCTCCATTGTCGTACCAAAACGAATCTTTTGGGATTTTCCAGTACAGGAATAACAATTACCCAGTCGGGTGCATCTATTACAATGTAATTTCCCTTGGAGCCGTCTGGAGCTGTACTTGTTTGTTGTTGCACTGTAAGAATCGGAGCAGAGTAGAGTAATTTTTTTTCTCCTGGCTGCCATTGTAGCTTAGAATCATCCATAATCAACGAATCCTTATTCACTGAATGACAAAATATAAATCCTTTGACATTCTGGTAGTTTGCGATTATCCTATGATTATAGTTTTTATAAAAAAACTCAAGGGCTTTTCTTGGCTTAGCATTGTTTCCACATGAAAATTGCGTTGCCGCCCTTGTAGTCTTGTTCATATATTGGAGGTGTAATATGGCTGTTATAACTATTTCGCGTCAAGTTGCTGCCCTCGGAGATGAAATTGCCACCGCTGTGGCTCAGCGCATGAATTATGCTTTTATCGATCGTCAGGCAATCGAACAAAAAATTATTGATTTAGGTTTCCCCGCAGAGAAGCTAAAGAAATATGATGAACGCAAACCTGGTTTCTTTGCCTCTTTAACAAAAGATAGAGATGAATATCTTGATTATTTGCAAACAGCTGTTTTAGAGGCTGCTTCCCAGCAGAATTGTATATTAATTGGTCGTGGTGCATTTGCTATTTTAGAAGATTTGCCTAATCTATTGTCATTGCGTTTTGTCGCAAAGGCTGAAATTCGTCGTCAGCGTCTTATGAATGAATTTTCATGGGAAGAAAAACAGGCTGTACAAAGAATTACGGAAAGTGATACAAATCGTCTCGGTTTTCACAAAAGCTTTTTTAATCTGAATAATGAGGACCCAGCTCATTATCACTTGGTCATGAACACTGGCTTGCTAGATGTGGACTCTGCCACAGAAACAATTGTTCATTTTTGTAATCAGATTATTACCAAGGAAAAAGAAGATGCTGGAAAGAAAAAATTAGAAGAACTTGTAAAGGCTCAGCATCTAGTAAATAAGCTGATTTTTGAACATAAAATAAGTATTAGCTTCCTCAAAGCTGTGATTACAGATAATCGTGTTATACTGCAAGGGGTAGCCGATTCTATGGCAGCTGTAGAAAAGGCTATTGGAATTTCCTCTGAAATTATGCATGGTTATGTGGTGGAATCTGCTATTAGTGTTGTTCAAGATTTTAAGTCATATCCATGACATAGCAGTGGTGTACTTTACACAATAAAGAATAAACAGGTATACTGATTTTATGAGAATTGCAGATAGATTTACGTTGTCACGCATTGTTTTGTCTCCGGTATTTTTCTTGCTGTATTTTTTACCAGTATGGACAGGATTTTCTCCCGAAACCTCTGTATGGATTTTAATTCCGCTTTTAGCTTTTATGGAGTTTACGGATTTCTTGGATGGTTTCTTCGCAAGAAAATTAGAGGCAGTAAGTGATTTTGGAAAACTTTTTGATCCATTTGCGGATGTTTTAGTACACCTTACCACATTTTGTTGTCTCGTAATTTCTGGTTATATGCCTGGAATTATTTTTATGTTAATTTTGTATAGAGAATTCTGTATGAATTTTATCCGAATGATGGC
>JAGCMR010000078.1 GCA_017646305.1 Spirochaetaceae bacterium | reverse complement strand
GTATTCCGCATTCTCTGTGATGTTCGTGGTAGCAACAAGCAGATGGAAGAAGCATTGCTGGCTTGGGAAACAGAGCTTTTAGAAAAGGCTGATTCATAAAGCCCTTTTTTAAGACTCACACAGGAGTTTGAGGATTGCTTCTCGGCTTTTCGCTGAACAAGCATCGCTCTGGATATACCGCTGGCTCATGGGCTGGTTCTTTGGAGCACCCTCAAACTCACCAACCACCTGCAAAGGACTACCTGCAAGCACTACTACATGATGAGCTAAAGCCAAGGCTTCTGAAACATCATGGGTTACAAGCAGAGCAGTCCTTCCCTCCTTTTCCAGAAGTTGTTCCATCAATTCCATAAGTAAAAGCTTTAGTTTAATATCTTGAGCCTGAAAGGCTTCATCCATCAGCAAGACAGTGGATGGAAAAGCAAAGGCTCTGGCAATAGCACATCGTTGTCGCTGACCACCAGAACACTGGGTAGGTAAAGAATCAATTTTTTCTTCTAGATTAACCGCTTTTAGGAAGGTATCGCTTCTTTCTTTTGCAGTCTCACGTCCTAGCAAAGATTCCACTGGCAGCATTACATTTTTTTCCAAGGAATACCAAGGCAAAAGTCTCGGCTCTTGAAAAAGATAAGATACAGAAGCTCCCCCTACAATATTACCCTGATCTGGCTGTAACAACCCTGCAATACAGTCCAAAAGGCTAGTTTTTCCTGCTCCAGAAGATGCCATCAAGGCAGTTATCTTACCTGCTGGAAAACTATAGGAAAAATCCTGAAAAATTTGGTAATTTCCTCGTTTGAGCCAAAGATTTTTTACTTCTATATTTTCTAAGCCTTTTGTTTTGTATACATCCTTCATTTTGTAGCCTTTCCCCCTGTCAAAAGACCTCGCCTATGTAAAACAAGAGAAAAAATACTTTCCAAAAAAAAGCTCAAGATTACCAGCATCAAGGTGATGGCAAAAACTTGAGCTGTTTCCAGATGAACCTTAGCATTTTGCAATAAGGTTCCTGCTGAACGCTGAGGAAGACTTATCACCTCCGCTGCAGCAACAACCTTCCAGCTCAATCCAAAGGCAGCAAGACTTCCTGAAAAGAAATATGGCTTACAGGAAGGAAAATACAAATGACAAAACATTTTACCAGTGGAAAACCCATAGACTCGGCAGCAGGCAATCAAATCCTTGTCGGTATTTTTGATTCCCGTTTCCACCGCACTAATCATGACTGGTAGGCTCATTACCATAGCCACAAAAATCGGAACAATAGAGGAACCAAACCAAAACAGAGCAAGAAGAATAAAGGAGACTACGGGGGTTGCTCGCATCATAGCCAAGGGAAAATCAAGAAGATTATGAACGCTCTCACTTGCACCAGAAGCAACACCCAACAGTGTACCCACCACAACAGAAATCACAAAAGCCACCAAACTTCTGCAGGCGGTAGCTCCCACATGTTGCCAAAACAGGGGCTTCCCCATATCTTGAATCAAGACCTCAAACGTTTCTTTCGGTAATGGCAATATGAGGGGAGAGTTTATGGCCAAAGCTAAAAGCTGCCAAACCACTAAAATGGTTCCTACAGATAAAAGAGTGGCCACATAACGCCGATGCAGAAATTTGTTACTCATTAATCAAAATAAAAGTTATCACTTGGAAGTTCACCACCGATTGCATCAGGGGCAAAATCCAAGAAAATGGAGAAAAGGTCTTCCAGCTGGGACTGGGCTTCCTTAGCTGGGATGAATACATAGGCTCCATTGGGAATAACCTTTGTAGCAATTGGTGACTGTAATCCTAATGTATGATTTTGTACCAATGCTCCAGCCTCTGAAGGATGAGTTATTGTCCATTCCACAGCTTCTCTTGCACTTTCTAATAAACCTGCAACAAGGTGTGGAGATGTTTCTGCCAATTCCTTCCGTACAACTAGCACCGTCATGGGATAGGTTTCAAAATCCTTCCCCGCAGTCTTGTTTAAGGCTGCAAATTCATCCTGCAGATTTATTGCACGACGAACAGAAGCATCTTTTGTGGTAGCTACAGTGGAAAAAGGCTCTGGAACAACAGCATATTGAATCTTACCAGCCAAAAGTGCTGCTGCAATTTCAGCTGCAGGAATGGAAAAATCTAAAGCCACAGAATTAGCATCTGGAGCAACACCATCAGCAGCAATAGCTATGCCATTTGATTTCAACAAATACCGGAACATGTATTCAGGAGTTGCTCCCTGGCCAGCCACATTAACTGTCTTTCCTTTTAAGTCCTCCAATGAGGCAATGCTTTCATCCTTTGTAATGAGGTTCAGCATCCCCTGCCCCATGACTGCAGCCACCACAAGTGCACCATTATTTTTAGTAAACACCTTGGCAGCCACGTTTGGAGGAAGAATTCCTGCATCAATCTCACCTTTCAAGAGCTTGGGCAAAAGCACATCAGCTCCAGCCACCACATGAAACTGGAAATCAGCGCCAGGAACTTGGGGCTTATTCTCAAACAAATAAGCCATGGGAATACCGCTAGGCCCATTTAAAGCCGCAACATTAATGGTACGGTTTCCAGCTGAAGGAGCTTCTTGGGCAGGAACATCTCCTCCATCCTTCTTTCCACCAGCAAAAGCTACAGTTGCCATCAACATTAAGACAGCACTAACCAAAAGAACTCGATTATATTTACTCATAAATTACCTCCAACATGTTGCAAAAAATAGAGCTGCTAAAAAGTATTTTCAGCAGCCCCTCGTTTTGAGTCATATAAAACAGCTCAATAAAATGTTTATCTATTTTCTTTGTATATCTCAGCCAGCAATCTCAAGCCTTCTCGCACCTCATCTTCTGGCCCAGAATAATTCAGTCGCAAGCACTTGTCATAGTGACCATGACAGCTTACTTCTGGATCCTCCACACCAAAGAAGAAATACTCTCCCGGAACTGTCACCACACCTCGTTCCTTCAGCTTACGGTATAGCTCCAGAGTGGAAATCTTCAAGTCCTTAAGATATAGCCAGAGGAAGATAGCTCCCTCACTGCGGTGAATCCAAAAATCTCCGCCTTCAAAATACTCCCGAATCCATGCCACTGCCTGCTGAGATTTTTTCTGATAGAAGGGCTGTACGTAGTTTTTTGCCACCTCCACAATCTCTCCAGAAGCAATACAGTTCTGAGCAATGGCCTGTCCACCAGAACCAGATGCCAAGGCTGCAATAGCATTCACATTGGCCATGGCAGAAGCAATTTCTGGGGTTGCTACTATAATACCTGTTCTTAAAGAAGGCAATCCTATCTTGGACAAACTCATAGAAAGCACCACAGATTCATCCCAATAGGGAGCTGCCTCATCAATGAACACTATATCTGGGAAAGGCAAGCCATAAGCATTATCCACAAAGAGGGGAATATCATACTTAGTGGCCAATGATGCCAGACGATGAATCTCTGTATCTGTCAACACATTTCCTGTAGGATTAGTAGGACGAGATACACACATTGCACCAACATCATCATGGTTTGAAAGATAAGATTCCAGAAGCTCAAAGTCAATGAAATACTTAAAGCTTCTATCATCGTAATATTCACAACGAGCAGGAATAGAAACCATTAAATTGGGCTCCAATCCTTGATCAGCATAACCTACATATTCTGGCACCAAGGGAAAAAGAATCTTTTTCTTATGCTCCACCCCATTAGCATCAGTAAAAATTCCTGAAAATAGGTTAAAAAGATAGAAGAATGCAGACTGGCTTCCATTGGTAATGGCAATATTTTCAGGCCCAACCTTCCAACCATAGGTTTCAGAAAGGAACTTTGCCACTGCATCAATAAAACCAATTCTTCCCTGAGGTGGATCATACAGAGAAATCAGCTTTTCAAAACCACCCTCCTCTGCCATAATCCGCTCCATTTCCCGTCTAAACATGGCTTCAGCCTCAGGAACACGAGCAGGATTTCCACCTCCTAAACGATAGGGAGTCACCCCTGCAGGAAGAGGTCGTCCCAAATCATCCATCAATTGCAAAATACCGGAATGACCAGTAAGTTTTTTACCAAAATCAGAAAATGAGTACTTCATGATTATTTACTCTCTAAAGGTTGTACAAGCTTTCTTATATTCAGCTGCTGTCAATGAAAAGATATCCACATCAGGAGCAGCTTCAAGCATTGTCACCTGACCATGAAAATCCACGTTGTCGTCAATTCTAAGACGTAGTGTGGAAATATCTCCTACCACACGGCTTCCAGAAACGATTTCTATTTTAGATGTAGCATGTAAATCCCCGGTAATATCTCCTGCCACAAGAATAGAATCAGCAGCAATTTTTGAAACCTGACAATGAGCAGTCTTATCAATCTTCAAATTTCCAGAAGACTCAATTCTTCCCTCGAATTTACCAGTAATAACAAGGTTGTCACTAAATTCCAAATCACCGATAAACTCGGTTTTTTGTCCAAGAACAGTAACATTACCTTCTTTCATATTAAATGAGTACATATAGCCCTCTCTTATCTTCTTTTTCTAAAAAAACAATGCATCACAAGACCAACCACCAGCAATAGGCCACTAGCCAATGCAAAAATGATGCCTACATAATCACCAAAACGAGTATACACTGTTTTTTCAGTTTTATCCAGAACTGGAATGGAACCAACTAAATAAGTTTCTACAAAGGGTTCTGCCATAGCCAAAATTTTTCCATTTGGATCGATAATACAGGTCTGGCCAGTGGTGGTTGCACGAACTGTTGGAACTCGATTTTCCACAGAACGGAAAACCGCCATAGATAAATGCTGATATTGACAAGCAAGACTCTTAGACCATGCATCATTAGAAAGATTTACAAAGGCTTGAGCACCTGCATTTACAAATCGCCGTCCTACAAAGCCAAAGGTATCTTCAAAACAGATAGGAGTACTAAAATTGATTTTTGTTGCTCCATCATTTCCTACCACTTCAAAAACTACTGGCTCATTTCCTGGTTCCCACATGTGGGTATCACCATTCAACAGCATCTGATACAACTGGGGAAATTGCTTATCAAAGGGGAAATACTCAGTAAAAGGAACAAGCTTCATCTTACCATATACTTCTGGAGCAGGTGGCAAGGTATTTTCTCCTGGAGTAAAGAGTAAAACTGCATTATAATCCAGTACATTATTTCCAAGAGTATCAACACCGTGGTCGTTACCAATTACAAAGGGAACGGGAGCTTCATCAAGATAGTGCAAAAGCTCATCCACCAGCTGAAACTTATCACGTTCATATCGGTGCTGATAATGCCAATTTATCCGTGGTACAAAGGCTGTCTCTGGCCATACCACAAAATCAACCTGAGGATTCTCTGCAATAGCCTCATCAGAAATCCGTTTTAATGTTTTTAAGTCCCGCCTATAAGAAGAAATACCACCAACCCATGGATCTGAATTTTGCTGAATTAAAGCTACCTCCACTTGGGGTGCATCAGAATAGTCCACAGGAGAAACAAAGCCATAAATCAATACACCAATAAAAACTACTAACCAACAACAGGCTGAAACAATATGTTTTTTACAAGCTTGAGGAAGCTTTTTTACTAGTGCCTTACATCCACCTACACTTCCTTCTTGCTTCATGCTACGATAAGCATCTACGATAATACCAGTAAACCAGGCTGAAGTGAAGGTTATCAGTCCATCAAGTCCCCACAGACCTACCGTATCTACAATCTGAATGAGGGGCAAGACTCTCCAGTGAGAATAAGCCAAGACACCATAGTGAAAGCCAGAAAATCCTAAGGTTTTTACGTAATCGTAGCCACACCATACTAGCCCCTGAATAAGCCATCCCCATTTTGGAAAAAGACTAGCGGCAGCTTTTAGCAAGGGAAAGGCAAGCATAAGGTAGAGCCCATACATAAAGGAAATAACGAAAATTCCTAAGGGATGAAAGGTAGCTAACCAATAGGTAAAAAGACAATATGCTCCAACACCATAGGCTATACCCCATAACCAAACAGTCTTCCAAGATACAAAACGCACCAAAAGGAAAACAGGTATGAGAGCAAAATAAGCGAGAAAAGGGAAACCTTTTACAGAAAAAAGATTTGGTTGTGGAAGGGCAAATAATAAAATAGCAAGAACGAGAAGAGAAAAAGCAATGCCACACCGAGCAAGCAAAGAATAGGAATCAGTTTTTTGGCACCGCTCCATCATGGATATGAACTACTCCTCTACAGACAAATTCCAAACAGCCTTTTTCAATTCCTGTCCTGAACGAAATGCAACAATATAATGTGGAGGTACAGACAAGCTATCTCCAGTCTTGGGATTTCGTGCCTTCTTTCGTTCTTTACGAAGCCGTAATTCGAAGGTACCGAAACCGCGCAACTCGATGGTAGAACCATCTTTAAGAGCAAATTTTAACTGTTCCAAAGCTGACTCAAAAACTTCTTGTACAATCCGTTTTTCATAGCCAGTTTCTTGACGAATTCCATCCACTAAATCGTACTTTGTTACCTTTTTTGATTGCATAATTCTCTTCCAATTTTTTTTAAGAAATTCAAATTACAAAACGAGGGACACTGCATTACTGCAATATCCCATCCGTTTCCTTAGTTTGCAGCGACGCTGCCGAATGAAACATTGTACAGTTTCATCATCCGTGACTTTTTACGAGACACAGAATTCTTTGTCAAAATACCCTTTCCAGCAGCAGTATCCAACTCCTTTACCAGAGCCTTCAACAACTGGGCGGCACGCTCAGAATCCTTAGCGTGAACAGCCTCTACGTATTTTCTAGCACTTGTTCGAACAGAACTC
>JAGCMR010000077.1 GCA_017646305.1 Spirochaetaceae bacterium | reverse complement strand
CTGAATGCTAGAGTAAAACTTTGAATCGAAAGCCAATTTTTGAAACAGAAACGGTACTTGCTTCTTGGTGAACGTTTTTATATTCAATATTATCTCTGTTAGCTATGAACAAGGAAAAAGAGAATAGATTTGTTAGAAGGGTAACGCAGGCTTCATAATTAATCTGAAACATAGATAATAAGCTTCTGTCTATGGCCGTTATTGGTGAAATAGAAATACCTGTTTCAAAAAAAAATATTCTGTGTGGTCTGAAGATAAATTTGGTTCCCAATATAATGGAATGATAAATTTTATTACTTATTTCTATTTCTTCTTGTAAGGGGATGAGACTATAGCGGGAAAAAGAATATCCAGCATAGGGAACCATTGTTAAAACAGTTTTTAGGAAAAATTTCTTTGCAATGTAAGAATCTGATTCAATGGAACTTAGATGAGGATACTGATAAGGAATAGTATTTATTGCAAAATTCTTTGGAAAATTTTCCTTTGTAAAACCAATAAAAAGATTTGAATAAATAGAAAATAAGGATGCTATATCAACAGATATATTTATTCCTTTATATTTGTTAGAAGTAAGAATAATTTCTGACATAACCATATTAACATCATTTACAGGGTTTGTCTGTTTTATAGTAATCTGCTGAATACCTGTATGCCAGTTTAGGTTCCATATAATAGAATTGATTTCTTTTTGCTTTTCAGTTTTTTGTTTTTGAAGGAGTATGGCTTCCTTTCTTTCTGGAAAGGTAGGCAAAGGCGTAGGATTTGGTTGCTTTGCATAAACCTCCAGAGAGAAAGAAAGTAATAAGATAAGAAAAGTAAATTTTCTCATTAAAATATAGTATCTCCTAAAAGTCGTGCCATAAGCTCTACAGCCATGCGGGCAGTTTGGCTCCGTACATCAAGAACTGGGTTTACTTCTACAAACTCGGCAGAAACAACCATATTAGTAGTGGCCATTTCTTCCATAAGCAGGAGTGCCTCTCTATAGTTTAGTCCACCAGGAAGAGGAATTCCAACTCCAGGTGCAAACATGGGATCAATTACGTCCATGTCAAAGCTTACATGAACAGCATCTACCTTGGATTTAAAGAAAGAGGTAACTTGTTGCAGCACTGAAGCAAAGCCTTGACGGTCAATATCACTCATGGTAAAGGCTGTAACTCCTGCCTCCTTCATCAAAAGCTTTTCCTTTGGATCAATGTCTCGTAATCCTACGTAACAAACATTTTTTGGATTAATTTTTTGTTTTTCAGTATAAAGCTGAGTTAGTTGAGGCAAACCATAGCCACAAGAAGCTGCTAAACACATTCCGTGGATGTTGCCAGACGGTGAGGTTTCGTGGGTGTTAAAATCTCCGTGAGCATCTACGTATAAAATTCCTAGTTCCTTGTTTTGTTTTTTACAGGCAGTGGAAACTCCTGCAATAGTTCCTAGGGCAATGGAATGATCACCACCAAGTACCAGAGGGAATTCCTCTTGATTGATGGAAGCTTCTGTTTGAGTTGCTAGCACCTGACAGGCTGCTACAATCTGGCTTAAATATTTTGCATCGCTTCTTCCAGGAGATTCATATTCCTGAGGATGAATATCAATGGGAGAAAAGGAGGTAATGATTTCATGTTCCAAAGTGGCCAGCCGTTCCTTGAGCCCTGCCAATCGAATGGCAGAAGGTCCCATATCGGAGCCGTGTCTGTTTCCTCCAAAGTCCAAGGGCATTTCTATAATTCTGATTTTCATGTTGCTATCCTACATAATAAGATTTTATTTCGATAAATAAGGTTACATTCCATTACATCACTATTCAAGATTTATGTCAAATCTGGTAGAATAGAGACATGACATACAAAGAAGAATTCATCAAATTTATGAGTGAAAGTGGAGTCTTAACCTTTGGAGACTTTACTTTGAAGAGTGGTAGGAAGGCACCTTATTTTATCAATACTGGTAATTATAAGACAGGTGCTCACTTGGCACGATTGGGTGGTTTTTATGCAGATTGCATAAAGGAGCACAATCTTGAAGCTGATATTCTTTTTGGGCCAGCCTACAAAGGTGTTCCTCTGGCGGTGAGTGCAGCAGTAGCATTGTACAATAAGTATGGAATTGATATGGGCTATTGCTTTGACCGCAAGGAAGCAAAGGATCATGGAGAAGGTGGTCTCTTTGTAGGTCAGCAGCCTCAGTCTGGAAGCCGTGTTATTATTATTGAAGATGTAATGACCAGTGGAAAGGCTTTAAGAGAAGTGTTACCTAAGCTACAGGCAGCAGGTGATATAAAGGTTACTGCCATGATTATTACCGTGGATAGAATGGAAAAAGCCTTGGATAGTGAGCTTTCTGCAGTACAGCAGGCTTACAAGGATTTTGGTATTACCGTTCATTCCATTGTTACTATCAATGATATTATCAATGCTATTGAAGATGGTGTCATTGAAGGCAAGGAACACCTTGATGCCATGAGAGCTTATCGCTCCCAGTACGGTGTAAATTAATTTATCTGAGAAGCTCTTAGGCGGTCCATTGCATGAACCACTCCCTTTACGCCATCTCGGCACAGGGCTGTGACAATGGGCCGTCCAATTATTACCTGAGTTGCACCAAGTTTTGCTGCAACTATTAAGTCTGTAAGGCTTCTGATACCGCTATCTACCCACAGCTGTTGACAGTTGGATTTCAAAATGCTGCCGTATTCCTGAAGGAATTCGGCTGTACTTCCTTTTCGCGTTTCGATGCGGCCACCATGGTTTGAAACCACCACAATGTCTGGTTTAAGTTCAGTAACCATTTCTACATCTTCTGGAGTAAAGACGCCTTTTACTGCAAAGGGCAGGTGAGAAGCAGTTTGAAGTTCTTTTAGCGTGTTAGCAGTCTTTTTTTCTAAGTTTACCTTGTTTCGCATGGTGATGATATTGTAGGAGTCAATGTCTACACCGTAGATTTCTGCCACGTCTTTGCTCCATTCCATCCGTTCAAGGATTCGTTTGTTCTCGTAGGGCTTGATAAAAACGGCAGCCTTAGCCTGAGGGAAAAACTGGGTAGCAGCTTTGACGGCTTCTATTCCAAAAAGGAGTTTTTCGTCAGGGCAACCATCTCCCAAGGCTAGTTCAATACCTGCAGCACAGGAGGCGATAATTAAATCAAAGTAAAAGCTTCGTTCATCCTGATATCCCACATTTTCCACCGCACCAGTCATAGGAGCTAGGCGAATAGTAGGCAGGGAAAGACCATCTTCCTGAAGTTGATTTAAAAGAATCTGTTCTTGGTTTGTAGGAGTGGCTTCTTTCTGAAAAAATTGTGCTGCTATTTTTTTCCAACCAGCAACATTTTCTATAAAGTTGGCGCTGTTGAAGGCACCTCCCATGCCAGGCATTTCTCCCATGCACCCCTTTCCTTCACAGGAGGCACAGAAGTGGCATTTATAATCTAGTCTCCGAAGCATGTTCCTACCTCCCGTCCAGCTTGTATCATTTGGCTATCTAGTGGTACCTTCTTGATTTTTCCAGCCACATCCTCTAATGGCACTCCTACAGTCTTTCCGTTTTGTAGTGCAACCATCTTACCGAATTCTCCACGAGCTATAAGATGAACAGCTTCTGTTCCAAGTAATGTGGCTAAGGCTCTGTCATAGGGTACAGGAATTCCACCTCGCTGAACGTAGCCTAAAACTGTGACTCGAGATTCAATTCCTGTAGCAGATTCTAATTCGTGGGCAACTCGGTATCCAATAGAGTTTTGCATGGCTTGGCGACTTTTCTTAAAGGTTTTCTTATCCATGAGAGCTTCTGTTTCTGAAAGAGCTCCTTCTGCTACCACCACGATAGAAAATTCTTTACCAGCATCACATCGTTTTTTTAGGTGTTTGGCAATGGAATCAATGTTATAAGGAATTTCTGGCAAAAGAATTACATCTCCACCACCAGCAACTCCTGCATATAAACCTAACCAACCAGCCTTATGTCCCATTACTTCAATCACCATAATGCGATTATGGCTATGAGCAGTAGTATGGATACGATCTATAGCCTCTGTAGCAATGGACACTGCTGTATGAAATCCAAAGGTAACGTCAGTGTGAAGCAGATCATTGTCGATAGTTTTAGGGAGACCAATAATATTTAAGCCTTCCTTAGCAAGAAGATTTCCTGTAGTATTGGTTCCGTTTCCACCTAGGACTACAAGGGCATCTAATCCCCATTTTTCGTAATTTTCTTTAATGTGATCAATGGGCAGCTTTCCGTCTCTGTCTGGCAAGGGATTTTTAAAGGGTTTTTCTCGGGATGTACCTAAAATTGTACCTCCATGGGTGAGGATTCCAGAAAAATCTGAGGCAGTCATGATTCGTGCATTGCCTTGAATCAATCCACGATATCCGTTTTGGATACCGATGACCTCCATTCCATACTGTTCCATTGCCGCCCGGGCAACTCCTCTGATGGCTGTATTCAGTCCAGGAGCATCTCCCCCCGATGTCAGGATTCCGAAACGCTTGACCTTGGATGTTTCCATGTATTGCCCCTTTGATGGTAGATTTTTTAAGTATATCAAATTGGTTTCTCTAGGACAAGGACTGTTTTCTTTTAAGAAATATATAAAAAAGAGGAAAGGATTGATAAAGTCATATTCAAATCTTGTTAAAAGGGATAGAATAAAGAGGATATGTATATATCATTCATTACATATTAGCCTGATTTATGGAGGATTTTATGGGTAGTTCAGAATCTACAATTTCAAAAGTGTATTTTACTAATTTCCGTACAACCTTTCGGGAGGGTTTGTTACCAAAAATGCGCCGTCTCATGGTGACTGCGGGAATTGAGAATATCGATTTTACTGGAAAATATGTAGCTATCAAAATGCATTTTGGTGAGCTGGGAAATTTAGCATTTTTACGGCCTAATTATGCCAAGGTAGTGGTGGATTTGGTGAAGGAGCTGGGAGGCAAGCCTTTTTTGGTGGATTGTAATACCTTATATGTAGGAAGTAGAAAAAATGCCCTGGATCATCTTGATGCAGCTTATTTAAATGGGTTTTCTCCCTTGTCCACTGGTTGCCACGTGCTTATTGGAGATGGCTTGAAAGGTACTGATGAAGCCTACGTCCCAGTTCCTAATGGTGAATATGTAAAGGAAGCAAAAATTGGTCGTGCGGTAATGGATGCAGATATTGTTATTTCCTTGAATCATTTTAAGGCTCATGAGGCTACAGGATTTGGAGGTGCTATCAAGAATCTTGGAATGGGCTGTGGCTCCAGAGCTGGAAAGATGGAAATGCATGCTGCAGGAAAACCTTATGTTTATACAAAGAAGTGTATTGGTTGTTCTCAGTGTAAGAACAACTGTGCCCATGATTGTATCACTATCGCTGATAAAAAGGCTTTTATTCAGGAAGATGCTTGTACTGGCTGTGGTCGTTGTATTGGCGTATGTCCTACAGATGCTATTCGACCTGGTGCCGATAATTCAAATGATGTGCTGAATTACAAGATGGTAGAATATGCTGCTGCAGTTCTCCATGGAAGACCTCATTTCCATGTAAGTTTAGCTATGGATATTTCTCCCTATTGTGATTGTCATGCAGAAAATGATGCACCCATTGTACCTGATGTGGGAATGTTTGCCTCATTTGATCCTGTGGCTATTGATATTGCCTGTGCAGAAGCTGTGAACAAGCAGCCTGTTAGTGCTGGTTCTTGCTTGGATGAAAAGGAGCATACTCACGGAGATCATTTCTGTGATACCCATCCATCCACTGACTGGAAAGGTCAAATTACCCATGCAGAAAAAATTGGCTTGGGCTCTGGTTCCTACGAATTAGTGACAATCTAAGGTTATAAAATATTGTATTTAGAGTGGGTTTGTAAAGTTTATACTTTGCAAGCTCACTTCTCCTGAATCTAGGAGCTTTTGTTTTCCCTCTTCTGTTATTACCTGTAATCGTGCCTGATGATCAATTCCCAGACAGGTGGCTTGGTAGGATTTTTCTGTAGAACCAGCAATGGGAAAAACTTGTATCTTGGATCCAGGCTTTATAAGGCACCGTTTTCGGTACTCCTCCATAATGTCCCCACTTGTGTGGGGTTTAGAATCTTGGTGCCAGAGGTTTTCTAAGGAATATAAAAGCTTGGAAACAATGGCTACCACTAACTCTTTTTTACGGAGTTCTTTTTCTGGTATATAATCAGGGAATACCGCCCCTGCAATAGAGTGGATTTCTGGAGGAAAGCCCTGGGGTGGAGGCATAATGTTTAGACCAATTCCTATTACAGCTCCAGGAATAGTTCCTTTTGTGGAATCTATTACACCTTCTGCAAGAATTCCTCCAATTTTTTTTCCTTGATAAAATATGTCATTTACCCATTTTATATCTGGTTCAATTTTATATACTTCTTCCAATGCCTTGGAAACAGCTACTGCTGTGGTAGCTGTTAGGCTAGAAGGATTTGAAACTCCCTTGGGGGGGATGATAATCATGCTTAGATATAAGCCTGTTGATTGGGGGGAGTAGAAGCTTCTTCCTTGGCGGCCTTTCCCACCAGTTTGTTCTTCAGCTAAAAAGATAGAACCATGAATTGTCTTTCCATGATTTGTGAGCGTCCCATTATGATGGTGGAGGGGAGCTTCTTGTATAGCTTTTTCTAAGGTTTCCCGTGCAAGAATATTTGTAGATTCTACCTCTTGGTACAGATGAATTTTATTTTTCCACTCAAAGGCTGAAGAGAAAGTCGACTGTCTACTATTGGGGAAATATTTATCCCCAGCAGCAGGATTTTGTATTTTGTGGATAAATGCATCTACTAATGAGTCTATATCCATTACAAGGGAAACCTTTTCCATAGCCTAGATATTTCCTAATGCTTGAACAATGGTACAGACAACTTGGGCACTAATGTCTCCACCTTCTTTTTCATTAAAGCGAGCTGTAGCTTCTCCATTATCATCTGCCATATCTGACATACAACGAATAACTACAAAGGGAATTTTATTTACAGAAGCTACGTGACCAATAGCTGCTCCTTCCATTTCTACACAGGCTGGATTACACAGCTCTTTTATCTTGTTCTTCATTTCATTTGACCCGATAAACTGGTCTCCTGATGCAATCCTTCCCTGAATAATTGTTTTATTGGGGAATAATTTTTTGCAGGCAAGGGATGCAATGTTTACTAGCTCTGGGTTTGCAGGAAAGGTTTGTGTCATGCCAGGAACGGTACAGCTTTCGTATCCCCAGTTTGTTGCATCCACATCGTGATACATTACTTCTGTGGAAATGACTAAATCTAGCACATTTAAACCAGAAGTCAAGGCACCAGCTACACCTGTGTTTATGAGATGGGTAATTTTAAATTTTGTAATTAACAGCTGTGAACAGAGGGCCGCATTTACCTTTCCCACTCCAGAACGAACAACTACTACTGGAGTTTCGGCTAGAAAGCCTTCTAGAAAGTCCAATCCGCAAAGCTGATGGAGTATGGGCCCAGATATATTTTGACAAATTCGTTCTACCTCTACATCCATGGCACCAATAATTCCAACTCGTATCATTTTTTTTCTCCTTTCGCCTTATATTTTGCAAAATACCGTAAAAAAAAGTAAAGAATGCGAAAAAATCTATTGACATTTTTTTACCGATAAATTATACTCTAATCAAGTAGCAATAATAAAAGCCGTACCGCGTTTTTCTTCCTCCTTTAGCGGTGCGGTTTTTTTTACGCCCAAATGGGTTTTTCATAGTCCTTATTATATCGGCAATTTGAATAAGTTTCCATTGATTTATACACCTGTATCCTTAGAGTTTAAGCATTTTACATTGAATAAAATTTTCCCTGCTAGTAAAAAAATAGTATTTTATTTATAGTGAAGCTTATTGAGGTGCTAAGTATGACTTTTGATGTGTATTATCTTATTTTGGTGGTACCTGCCCTGTTATTATCTATGTGGGCTCAGTTAAAGGTAAAATCTACCTTTGAAAATTTCTCCAAGGAAGCTGTTGCTCGTGGAATAACTGGTGCTCAGGCTGCTGCTTACTTGCTGAAGGCAAATAATATTACTGATGTTAAGATTGAAAAAGTAGCTGGTAATCTTACGGATCATTACGATCCTTCTCATAAGGTTCTTCGTCTTTCTGAACCAGTGTATGGAAAAGCTTCTATTGCAGCAGTTGGTGTTGCTGCCCACGAAACAGGTCATGCTATTCAGCATGCTACAAAGTATGG
>JAGCMR010000076.1 GCA_017646305.1 Spirochaetaceae bacterium | reverse complement strand
TTTTTGTGGCTTTAGCTGGTGATTTGCCTGTGCCGCCGCCTTTTTCAAAATTCCAAAGGCCCGAATAATTTCTTGGGGCATGGGTTCAATTCCTTCCCCGATTTTAAAATTGTTGCGGCTTCGCTCAGTCTGGGCTCCCCACAATTTGTCTGCTGGAACCTTTACCTCTCCCATGGAGTCATGCTCAATTCTGTATTCCATCCTGCACCTCTTTCCCTGTGATTTCCCTTAGTATACAAAAGGTGACAAGAAGTTGGAATACTGCCCCTTGCACAGTCCTTCTCACTGTGCTACACTTTTTTTTATGAAACATACAATTTATTTAGCAGGTATTGTTCTTGCTCTGATTTTTTTTGCAACAGGCTGCCAATCAGTACCAAAGGACATTCCCCAGAATCTGTCAGCCGAGGAATTGATTAACCTGGCTCAGGCCAGTTATGACGGTGGAAATGTTAAGGCAGCACAGGCCTATTATGAGGCCATCATTATCCGCTACGGAGACCAACTGGACAAGCTGGTGGAGGCTGAATACGAAATTGCCCACCTAAAGGTAAAGCAGAAGAAGTGGCAACAGGCAATTCCCGACTTACAGCGGATTTTGTCCTACTATGAAACTGACACCACAGGAGCTCTTCCTGCTGCCTTTAAGAAGCTTGCAGAGTTGGATATGGCCAAGGTTCCCGAAAAGGAGCTTATTGAAGCGGGGCTTTTAGAACAGCCTACTGAAGAATAAGCTTTTTGTTTGATATGTATAAAAAAAGCCACTGAAATGAAGTCCATTTCAGTGGCTTTTCTTGTTTTATGGAGCTGTAGCCTTTCTTTCTGGAGAATGACTATTTTCTATCAGCGGAGGTTTTACCGTCTGGCGTGATGATGGTGTTAATAACAATTTCCTTATCTAGTGCAGTAGAAACCACTAGTTCCTTAGTATACTTCTTTGAGCCACGAGGATTAGTATGAGGCTCTGCATCACCAATGAGAATAACTCGCCGTTGACCTGCCTCACTCCAGTTGTAAAATTCCATAGAACCGTACAAGGCCTCGTATACTGCTTCTGGAACATCTCCACCCTCATTTCCCTTAATGGTAAAGTCAAAAAGATTACTTTTGAATTCTTCCAAAGATGTTGCAAAGGGATAAACACGAACAGGAATACCTTCGTAATTGTAGTTGTCAACATAGTCTCGATACAGTAAAAGTCCCAGCTGAACAGGGGCTGTAAACTCTTGCAGCAATGCCTGGAGATGGGGCATAAAATCCTTTCGGAGCTGAGCCACATCGTCCTTCATGCTGCCTGTGGTATCTAATGCAAAAACAATGTCTGCAGACTGATGGGGATCAAGCTCTTGTAGAATCTGAAGAATATCATCAGTAATAGTTTCTGGTCCCTTGGAGTAGGTAATGGTACCTCCCATTTCCTTTGCAATTTGGTCAAAGGCAGAAGCTGCTTCTGGATTATAGGAGTCGGTAAGGGCCGCTGGTATGGGGCTACTGGCAGGTGTTTTTCCTAAGTCGAACATAAAGGGATTATCCTCATAGCCATTGCTATAATCACCATACAATGCACCAAAGGCTCGAATGTTGATGAAGGTTCCTACACCTACCTGCACTACACCATTTCGTGACCAAGGATAGCCATATTGAATCTGGGCGGGAATGTACAGGCAAAAGGCCATTCCCAAGGTTGGATGATTTTCTGGTGTGGAGTCAATGATGCTGAATTTTGCATATTCTGATACCAAGGGTTGGCCGTTTAACATTCTCCGCTCATTTCCGTTGGTTTCATTCCACTCCAAGGCTCGGTAGGCATAGTTTGTGGCCATACCATCTGCAGAACGAGTTGTTTCTGTTAGTAGTACAGATTCCATTCCAGGCTTTTGACGGATATAGAGCATAAAGCCCTGGATTTCTTCCCCTTCTTGAAAGATGGTGTCCAGAACAATGTCTTGAATGTCAATGTGAAGCGACTGGGCAAACATACTTCCAGTCAACACTACCAATGCTAAACAACCGATTAAAAATTTCATTCCCTTCATGTTATTAATTTTCGGCAAAATACAAGGAAGATTCACCATTAAAAAAGTACTGGAGGAATATGCAGTTGCAAATTGGATATTATATTTTGAAAACATCAGTGTAAAGTTCTATACTGTAAATAGGTGTTTCAAAAGTAAAAAAAAAATCCTGTTTTCTTGAAATTTATTTCTTGACAGGCTTACTAAATCGGTTTACTATATATTTAAGAGAGTGTTAAACTAAGAGGATACGGTTGATGGAGAAGTGTCACTTTTGTATCAACTTGGTACTGGATTTCTAGTACCAATCCCTATCATACACAAAGGAGTTTTTTATGAAGAAAGCACTTGGAATCGTTCTGATGCTGGCAGTAGCAGGTAGCATGCTGTTTGCTGGTGGTGGAAAGGAAAAGGCTCAGGAAATCTACTTCCTGAACTTTAAGCCAGAAATCGCTGATGTATACGAAGCAAAGGTTATTCCTGCCTTCCAGGCTGAAAATCCTGGCTACAAGTTGAAGGTTGTAACTGCAGCCTCTGGAACCTAGGAGCAGACCTTAAAGAGTGAACAGGCAAAGTCAAATCCCCCTGTTATTTTCCAGACAAATGGACCTGTTGGTCTTGAAGGATCCCGCAATGATGCTGCTCCTCTGGACAATACTAATTTCTACAAGTTGTTGGCAGATAAGTCCATGGCTCTTAAGCTAGATGGAAAGGTTGCTGCAATTCCTTATGCTGTAGAAGGCTACGGAATTATTTATAACAATGCCATCATGAACAAGTACTTTGCTCTGCCTAACAAGGCTGTAGCAATTAACTCTGCAGAAGAAATCAAGGACTTTGCCACATTGAAGGCTGTAGTTGAGGATATGCAGAAGAACAAGGATGCCCTGGGAATCAAGGGGGTATTCGCTAGTACTTCCATGGCTGCTGGAAACCAGTGGAGATGGCAGACCCACACTGTAAACGTTCCCTTGTACTATGAATTCCTGAAAAAGGCTCCTGAAACTTCACCTGTTCTCACTGGTCTTGCTGCAGAAACCTTGGATTTCACCTACAACAAGAACTTCAAGGACTTGATGGACTTGT
>JAGCMR010000010.1 GCA_017646305.1 Spirochaetaceae bacterium | reverse complement strand
GCCTGTATTCTCATCCCATTTCAAATTATGTGGCTTAGAATAATGGTTCGAATTGATATTTTTGGAACCCATCGCCATATTTCCACCATAAAAATTATTATGGCCACCATTGGTGTTATGGGAATAATGGTACTTTGTATTGTTGGAACCTTATTTTTTGCTTCCCTAGTGCTCAACAGAACTATTCCTGAAAAAGAGTTAAATCAACAGTCTTTGCAGCCCTATTCCTATCAGCTTGTAGAAGCTCCGGTACCAGAACAACTACAGGTTTCTGTTGTTCGGAAAAGCTACCTTGAATTACAGGCAGTGGAAATACAGCTTTCTTCTCCCGTACCCATTATCCGTTATGAGGTAAGTGTTACTTCTGAAAACCAAATTCCTGTATACGATTCTGCCATGAATTTTGTTACAGTTCAAAACTCAGCTCAATCTAATACAGCTGGAGAAACTGGAGCAAATAATGCAACCACCTATTTTTTGATTCCTGATTTTCCTACAAACACCACTTCTTTTGAATATACTGCTGATGGAGACAAATCACAAAACATTACCGTTAGGCTCTATCTTGAGGTGGAAAAACAACAGGCGATTCTTGTAGAAAGAAATTTTTTCCTTCCAGCCTTGGAGGGAATACGCTGATGTTTCTCCATGTTGACCTTGATGCATTTTTTGCCTCGGTGGAACAGCTAGACAATCCAGATTTTCGAGGAAAACCAGTTATTGTGGGAGCCATTCCAGGGCATAAACGTGGTGTTGTGGCTGCTGCATCCTACGAAGCTAGAAAATTCGGTGTCCATTCAGCCATGCCTATAGACCAAGCCTTTCGATTATGCCCACAAGGTATTTATCTTCCATCCAACATGAGACGATACCGAGAAAAATCCCAGGAAGTTATGACAATATTTGGAGAATTTTCTCCCGATGTACAGCAAATGTCCATTGATGAAGCCTTTATTGATTTAACAGGAACTCATCGACTATTTGGGCCACCAGAAGAAACTGCCCAGCAGGTAAAAAAACGAGTCCTTGATGCAACTGGCTTAACAGTTTCTGTAGGCTTAGCAAGCAATCGCTATGTGGCAAAAATTGCCTCTGGTATGTCAAAACCAGATGGATTTTTCTATGTCCCAGCAGGCCAGGAACAGTCATTTATGGAAAAGCTCCCTTTGAAAAAAGTATGGGGTGTGGGAGAAAAAACCTTGGCAAAGCTCTATTCCCATGGAATCCACACAGTTCAAGAAGGCTTGAAAATGCCACTTTCGGTTTTAGAGGGATTTTTAGGAGAAGCCAGTGGACAATTTTTTTATAAAGCTGTGCGGGGCATGGAAGCAGCCACCTTTCGTGATGCTCCTCAGTCCCGCTCCATCAGTGCAGAAAACACCTACGAGGAAAATCTTACCGACAGATACGTGATTGGAACGGCTCTCATGGATTTGTCTCAAAACGTAATGTTTCGATTAATGAAGGAGGACTGGAAAAGTAAGACAGTCTGTATTAAAATTCGCTATTATGATTTTACTACCACCTCTATCCAAGAAACATCTCCCCGTTACATTGCTTCTGCAGAAGATCTTTTCCAACGAGCCACAGAGCTTTTCGATAAAAGATATAATGGACGGGGAATACGACTTTTAGGAATAGGAGCCATGAATCTGGAGCCTGGTCAAGAAATCATTCAGCAGGATTTATTCGATTTTGGGCAGGAACGACAGCACAAACTAGAAGAAGTGGTGTTGCAACTTAAAACAAAAAATCCACAGCTTCCCATTACCAAGGCACGCCTTTTAAATAAGTCTGCCAAGGCCAATGCTTCTGAAAAATCAGAGGATTAAATTCAAAAAAAATTTAAAAAATTATTTTTTTTAGCTTGACACATTTTATCCTTTTTGCTAATATACTCCTACATTGCATTCCCCGATTGTGTAATGGTAGCACCTCAGATTCTGGTTCTGATTGTGGGGGTTCGAGTCCTCCTTGGGGAAATAAAACACGATACATCGTGGATTCTTTGGTCCCTTCGTCTATCGGTTAGGACAAAAGATTCTCAATCTTTAAAGAGGGGTTCGATTCCCCTAGGGACTGTAGGCTTGGTTATTCCAAGCCTTTTTTATATTTTAAACTTTTTCATTTGAAACTATTCCCGCAACCTATTCCCTTTTCCCCTTCTCAACCCACCTACAATGAGGTATACTTGTCCTATGAAAGTGATTATTTCCCCAGCTAAAAACATGAACACCAAGGCCGATGCACTGGAACCAACGGCAGAACCAGTATTTATTCAGCAGGCACAAAAACTGGTGGATTATCTTAAATCCCTTCCCTTTGAACAGCTGAAAACACTTTTAGCCTGTAATGAAAATCTTGCCCAGCTTAATTATCAACGATATCAAACTATGGATTTACATGCGGGAACAAATCCTGCCTTAGTATCCTACGAGGGAATTCAATATCAGTATATGGCTCCTAGGGTCTTTACCTATGAATATTTTGATTATGCCCAAGAGCATGTACGAATCCTTTCTGGACTTTACGGTATTTTACGCCCCTTTGATGCCATCGTTCCCTATCGGCTAGAAATGCAGGCTAAACTTAAAACAGATTTTTGTAAGAATCTGTATGATTTTTGGGGTGAAAGTCTGTATCAAGAGCTTACAAAGGATTCTAATATCATTATCAATCTCGCCTCCGACGAATATAGCAAGGCCATCAAAAAATATGTGCAGCCAACAGATAGATTCATCACCTGTCGTTTTTGCGAACAAGGAGATGGTAAGCTTGTGGAAAAAGGCGTATATGTAAAGATGGCTCGAGGGGAAATGGTGCGCTACATGGCAGAGCAAGATTTACAAGTCCCAGAGGACATGAAAAGTTTTACCGGTTTGGGCTATGGCTTTAGTCAGGAACATTCTACAGAAAACTTATATACTTTTATTCGCTAAACTCTTATAACGTATTTGTATAAGTTACATCCAGTGGTTTCTCATGGACTTGTATATCGAATTGTTTTTTTGATATAGTAGCCTCATGATTGCTACTCATGCTTTGGTGCTGTACAAAGGTCAGCCAGCCCTGGTTCAAGAGGAGTCAGGGGGAAAATACACCATAATTTATTGTTCAAGTCTTCCTACAGCAGGAGGAAAACCAGCTCAATTTGCTACCCAAAAGGTTCGTGATAAGGATATTTCTGTACTTTTTACAAAAACTGAAGGTAATAAAAGCCTCCTTCCTTCACTTTTGTCAATTGAATTGCAGGATACAGAATGCAAGGACTTTATTGAGCCATTATATGAGCTTTTAATAGAGGATGTAACTGCTTTTTCAACGGCAACCTCCTTTGGTGAGCTTTGTGAGTATGGTGGAATGGAAACTGTAGAACAGTGCTGGAAGCTCTACAAGGCCCTTAAAGGAGGCTTTTTCTTTCAACAGCAAGGAGATACATTACAATTTATTCCCCGTTCACAGGATGAAATTACAAAGCTACAAGAAAAAACTTTGGCAAAGGAACGAGAAGAAGAAATACGAAGAGCCTTTATTCAACGACTAAAAAATCGTCAGCTGGAATTGCCAGGAGATTACCAGCTGATGCAGGATGTAGAAGCCCTTGCCCTTGGAAAAACAGAAAAATCTCGTACCATGAAGGAAGCAGGCCTTACAGAAACACCAGAAAAGGCTCATAAATTACTGCTAGATACTGGGGTGTGGTCCATCCACAAAAACCCCTATCCTGCCCGTTGGGGACTTTCCACACAGTCTGCTACAGAACAGTTGGCTAGTCCTCCTCAGGAAGAGCGCCTTGAACTGAATCAAGTTGCCTATGCCATAGACAATGCCTGGAGTGCAGACCCAGACGATGCCATTGCCTACGATGGGAGTTTTGTATGGGTTCATATTGCAGATCCAGCTTCCAGTGTTTTACCAGATACTCCCATTGATATTTCTGCCCGTCATCGTGGCTCAACCCTGTATATTCCAGAAGGAGCTGCTCGTATGTTGGCAGAAGAGTCCTTAGAGGACTATGCTTTGGGCTTAACAGAGGAATCTGGAGAATTATCACGAGCTTTATCCTTTAAGATTCAGCTAGATGAAGCTGGTGCAATTTTGAGCTGCGACGTACTAAAAACTCGTGTTAAGGTGCAGCGATGTACCTATCAGCAGGTGGATGAGCAAAAGGATTCTCCTGAATTTGCTCCACTTTTTGCCATTGCCAGACGAAATGAACAGCGACGATTGAACAATGGGGCGGTATCCATCACCTTACCAGAAGTCCACATTTCGGTGAGTGATGAACAGGTGGATATTCATCCCAGCACTCACTGGGAATCTGGAGACTTAGTGCGAGAGTTTATGCTACTGGCAGGAGAGGCAGCGGCAAAATTTGCCTTTAAAAACAACATCCCCTTTCCCTTTGTAAGCCAAGAATCTCCAGATCTACCTGCTGATCCGCCTCCTGGTTTAGCTGGACAATACAAGCTTCGTCGCTGTATGAGAAGCAGAAGCGTGGGAATAACCCCTATGCAGCATGCAGGTCTTGGTCTGGGAATGTATAGTCAGGTTACAAGCCCTTTGCGTCGGTATAGCGATCTAGTGGCTCACCAGCAGCTGAGGGCATTTATCGATGGTCGCCCCTTGCTAGATAAGGACAAGGTGTTGGAGAGGATTTCAGCAGGCGATGCTGCCGCCAGTGCTTCCGTTCGGGCTGAACGGAACAGTAATTTACATTGGATTTTAGTATATCTTACTATGAATCCTCAGTGGACCGGTGATGCTGTGGTGGTAGAAATACGAGGGAAACAGGCCTATTGCCTTATTCCCAGCCTAGCTCAAGAGACACTCCTTACGCCAACTACTGCGGTGGAGTTGAATCAAGTCTTGAAGGTAAAGGCCGGTAATATCAATATTCCTGCATTGTCTGTTACCTTTCAAGAAGTATCTCAATAATTCACAATAATCATTTTTTTGGGTTTTCAAGAAACTGAAACTGTGATAAAGTTGTAATGATTACATTTTTTGGGACCTAAACCATGGTACCAATAAATATAGAGAAAAGAGGTTTTAAATGATTGTATCTTGGATGACAACCAATAAGTGCAATTTGAAATGCAGCCACTGTTATCAGGATGCTGGTGCTGCAAAGGAACAGGAGTTGACTACAGCCGAGGGTAAAAAGCTTATTGATGAAATTGCTCGGGCTGGATTTAAAGTTATGATTTTTAGCGGTGGAGAACCCCTTCTCCGTCCTGATATTTATGAATTGGTAGCTTACGCTTCATCTAAGGGATTACGTCCTGTATTTGGTACCAACGGTATGCTTATTACCAAGGAAGTTGCACAAAAACTAAAAGATGCTGGTGCTCAGGCCATGGGAATCAGCCTTGACAGCCTTGATGAAACCAAACACAACAAATTCCGTGGACTCCCCGATGCTTACTCCAAGACAATCCAGGGAATGAAAAATTGTCGTGAAGTTGGTCTTCCCTTCCAGATTCACACCACTGTTATGGACTGGAACAAGGAAGAGGTTTGTGATGTTATTGACTTTGCTGTTGAAATGGGTGCCATTGCTTCCTATCTGTTCTTCTTGATTCCCGTGGGACGTGGTGTATTTATTGAACAGAACGCTGTGGAAGTTCAGGAATACGAAGAATTGCTAAAGAAAATCATGGCTAAGCAGAAGGAAGTTTCTATTTCCATCAAACCAACCTGTGCTCCCCAGTTTACTCGTGTAGCAATTGAAATGGACATCGAACTGAACGAACGCTTTACTAGAGGCTGTTTAGCAGGTCTTACCTATTGTATTATTAGCCCCACCGGTGTTGTTCGCCCTTGTGCCTACATGGTAGAAGAAGCTGGAAACGTTCACGAAAAGGCCTTTGATGAGATTTGGCAGGAAAGCCAGGTTTTCAAAACCCTAAGAACAAAGCATTACGAAGGAACCTGCGGAACCTGTGACTATAACAATATTTGCGGTGGATGCCGAGCTCGTTCTGCTTACTACCACAATGGAAATATTTTGGCAGAAGATACCTACTGTGCCTATGGACTCAGTAGACGAGAACAGGCCTAAGCATTGGAGAATAGTATGAGCACACAAAAAAAATGTCCACTTTCACCTGCCGCAAGGAAGTTTTTTGTCTGTTTTTGTATTTGTTTAATACTTGGTATCGTTTACTTTTTTACTGCAAAAAAACAGGACATAAATGTAGCTGAAGCCCCTGTTTCTGAAGCTACCTCTGAAGTAATTACCTTTACTGATGCCTTAGGTCAGGAGTTAGCCTTGGCTCGTCCTAAGCGTGTTGTTTCCCTCATGGGAAGCTTTACGGAAATCTGGCTTTTAGCTGGTGGACGTGATACCTTGGTGGGAACTGCCGTGGATACCCAGGACAAGAGGGATTTGGGGCTACCAGAAACCGTCGTGAACGTGGGAACATATCAGTCCCCTAACTTGGAAGCTATCCTTGCCCAGGCTCCCGACTTGGTGCTCTTGTCCTCCGAGACAGTTCGCACGGACAACCATGTAGCCTTCAAGAATAGCCTTGCTGCAGCGGGAATTCCTGCTGCTTATTTCAGCGTAACCCACTTTGAGGATTACTTAAAGATGCTGGAGATTTGCTGCCAGCTTACTGGAAATCAGCAGGCCTACACAGAAAAAGGCTTGAACGTAGAAACTCAAATCCAGCAGGTTCTTGGTCAGTACAAGCTAGAAAGCCAGCCCACTGCCCTTCTGATGATTACTTATTCAGGTGGCATTAGACCTCAGGCCTCTACCACCATGACTGGAGGAATGTTGGCTCAGCTGGGCTGCAAGAACATCATTGATGATTATCCCAGTCTCCTAAAGGATTTCAGCATGGAAAAGGTTATGGAAATTGATCCAGACTACATCTTTGTAATTCCCATGGGATATAGCGATGAAGAAGCTCTGCGGGCTTTAACCACTAGCGTTGAGGAAAATCCAGCTTGGAACGTGCTTTCTGCAGTGAAGAACAAGCGATATCATCCCCTTCCTCCAGAAAAATTCATATTCAAGCCCAATGATCGCTGGGCAGAAAGTTATCGCTATCTGGGAGAATACTTTCAAAATAACCCTGTAAATCAGTAAGATGAACGAAGAATTAAAAAGCGACTTGGGACAAGCCAACTTAAAAAAAAGTCGGCTTGTCCTAGTTGCAGCAATTGCACTAACCCTTTGTATTACCCTCCTTGCCCTATCCTTTGGGTCTTCAAAGGTGTCTTTAATAGATTTTTTTCGAGCACTGCTGACAGGAGATACAACAGCACCAGCCTACAGAATCATCTATTTTAGTCGATTGCCACGAGTACTTGGTGCCCTTCTGGCAGGAAGTGCCTTGGCTGTGGCAGGAACAATTATGCAGGCTGTTTTACAAAACCCCTTGGCCAGTCCAAATATCATCGGTATAAACAATGGTGCTGGTTTTTTTGTGCTTGCCTGCTCTGTACTATTTCCCAGTCAACCAGCAATTCTCCCTCTAGCAGCCTTTCTGGGGGCTCTCATTACTGCCCTCATGATATTTGCCTTAGCCATGGGAAGAGGTTCCACCAAGATCTCTCTTGTTCTTACGGGAATTGCCATGAGCAGTATCCTTGGAGCAGGAATGAATGTTATCATGATCCTCTTTCCCGATGCCTACATTGGAGCCAGTACCTTTTTGGTAGGTGGACTTGGTTCTGTAACCATGGACAATCTACAATTTGCAGTAGTGTATATCATTATTGGACTCGTTCTTTCTGTGGTTTTACGGCGAGACATGAATATTATTGCCTTAGGTTCTAATACGGCAAAGGCTTTGGGAATGGCTGTATCCACCACTCGCTTCTTGTTAATTGCCACTGCAGCTATTCTCACTGGAGCGGCAGTAAGCTTTGCTGGATTAATTGGCTTTGTAGGGCTTATTGTTCCCCATGCTATTCGTTTTTTTATCGGTAGTGATCATCGGCTTTTGGTTCCAGCCAGTATCTTTGCAGGAGCCGGCTTTGTAACCCTTTGTGACCTTGTTTCCCGAATTGTTTTTGCTCCCTATGAAGTTGCTGTAGGAATTCTTCTTTCCTTAGCAGGTGGACCATTCTTTATTTATCTTGTAATACGTAGCAAGAGGAGCCAAAATGATTGAGCTACAGCAAGTTACTTTTGCCTATCCTTCTCGTCATCCCCTTTTCCAGGATTTTAATTTAATCTTTCCAGAGGGTAAAATTACCACCATCCTTGGTTCTAACGGTAGCGGAAAAAGCACCCTACTCAAGCTTGCAGCTCGCTTGCTTAGTCCCCAGCAAGGTCAGGTGTTATTAGACGGACAAGATTTACATTCTATGAAATCAAAGAATGTTGCAAAGCGGATTTCCCTCCTCCATCAAAATAATTTTCCACCAGAAATCACTGTAGCAACCTTAGTCTCCTATGGTCGTTATCCCTACCACAAATATGGACAGAGTATGACACAAACAGACCATGAGGCTATAGAAAAGGCTTTAAGTCAGGTACAGCTCCATGATTTGAAAAACAGTCTTCTTACTCGTCTTTCTGGTGGACAACGGCAACGAGCCTTCATTGCCATGGCTTTGGCTCAGGACACGGACATTGTGTTTTTGGATGAGCCTACCACCTACCTTGACATTAACATTCGGTTAGAATTGATGGATTTAGTGAGATTTCTCAACAGTCAGGGAAAAACCATTATTATGGTACTTCATGATTTGAACCTAGCTTTGGAAAACTCTCACAACATTGTGCTACTGGAACGAGGGAAGCTTTATGCAGAAGGTAGTCCTGATGAAGTTATTGAAACAGGTCTTTTAGATAAGGTATTTAATATTCAGACCCACGTTTTCCATAAGGATGGAAAAACCTTCCATCACTTTAGCCGACAACATTCATAAAAAAATAAACCCCTAAAGTTAAACGTTTAGTCTAGCTTTAGGGGTATTAAAAAATTAACTATCCTTCGATTTATTCCAATGGAGCAAAATATCCAATCTCATCACGTCCAGAACGATTCAAAAGATAGGCTTCTACCTCCAAGGGAAGATAATCCTTTCCAAAGTTAGTGTTCAAAGAAGAGGTATAAGACAGCCGATAGGAACCGTTTGGTGTGGCAATGACTTCCTTTACAATACCAGTTAAGCCTTCTGGCCGATATACAAACAGTGTATTTCCATCAGTAGCCTCTGTAATGTAGATAATCTCCTCTGGCAATGCATTTTGAGTTAAATTAACAGTATAGAAGCAAATATCGTTGTTATTAAAATAAGATACCATATCGGATAATCCGTAGGTAGAAAAAGATGAATGAGTTAAGTTAGATGCACCAGTCAAATAGATAATGGCACGCTTTTTCTCACCATTCACCAAGGTATTAGCTGCTAACCGCAAGGCCAAATCTGTGGTACAATCATCAGAGACAGGAGTTTTCAGTGCTTCAACGGTAAAATCTCCTAAGTTATTGGGAGCACCAGCATATTCTGTGGTGGGAACAGCTCCAGAAGAAACTACAGATAAGGTTCCCTTCCCCTCCATACTAAGAGCAATTTCTTTTAATGCTGCTTCCAGTGCTTCATTATACTGGCTTGTTTGTACTGAACGGTCAAGCACCACTACAATATCACAAACCTCATTGGAATAGGCTGCTCCCTCAAGTTTTTGGGCTGTTACAGGGATTCCATTTTCAGTCAGATAAAAGTTCTCTGCCTTCAATCCCACCACAGGCTGACGCTGTCGGTTCTCTACCTTAATTTCCAAGGTAACATTGGGGAACTTGTCTGCATTAACCCGTTCAATCTGAACAAAAAGACCACCTACAAGCTCAGTCATTTTAGACAGTACGTACACCTCGTTGGAAACAAAGTCTGAGGCTAAAATATTACCGTTAATATCAGGCTGAGCACAAAGAATGCGAGAAGGAGCGCTTCCTGTTCGACCATTTTCAAAAACGGCACCTGTGGACAAATCCACAGAACAGATTCTATTTCCATCACTTACCAGAATATAATCATCACTGAGACGCAAGGATTCTGGACGGCTAAAGGTTTTTTCTGGTACTAACATTCCCCCATAGTTTCCAGAACGATCAAAGGAATAGATTGTACCCTTCACCGCATCGGCTACGTACACCATATCATCAAAGATACAGATACCTGTAGGGGCAGAAAAGCCAGGAAAGCTGCCATTTTTCTTTCCAAAATTAAACAATGGATTTCCATCCTTGTCAAAAACTGAAACACGGGCATTACCAAAATCAGTTACATACAGATTTTCAGAGGAATCTAAGGCCAGGTACTGAGGTCCTACAAACTGACCGAGACCCACACCCTTTGAACCAATAGTTCCCTTGTAATTACCATTACTATCAAGGACAGCAATTCTGTCACCAGCATATTCAGAAACAAGCAGGGTTCCATCACTTTTCTTAATAATATCCATGGGACGGTCAAAGCCTTGGAGGGGACCTCGCACTCGATTAATGATAAAACCATTAATATCCATTAGTAGCAGCTCATTGGAACCATAGGCCAAAACCCAGTTTGTACCATTGTCGTTAGCAAGAATTGCAGAAGGTTGACTGAAAATCAGATTACCGTTTACAAGACCAGGATAATTTCCTGCTTCTGCAAATTGACTGGAAACAAGAGATGTTTTTCCAGAAATTCGTCGTTCACGGATAATTTCAATTCGGTTTGCCAACAACATTCCGCCGTAGCCAGCATCTGAAGCAATTTGCCAATGCTGCAAGGCCACATCTTCCATTCCCGCACGATAGTAGGCTCGCCCCAACCAGTCGAGAATCAGATTCTCTGTGGGCAAGTATGACAATGCTTTTTCAAACAAGAGAATGGCATCGTTGTAGGCTCCTCGATAATAAGAATGAACTCCACGGCGAAACTCCTCTTCTGCAAAGAGTGAGTCAGCTGTTTCCACTGTTACAGACTTAAAATCAGAGGAAAAAAGTGTACAAATACTTATGCTTAGGAATACTGCCAATGCAAGATGCAGTTTTTTCATTTATTTTCCTCCCGATGCCGAATTTTCTCGGCTTGCTTGAATCATTTTTAAGTGTTCAAGGATTTCCTCATTGGAACCATCCTTATCAAGGGCCTTTCTTAGGAAATTTTCTGCCTCATCTAACAAGCCAAGCTTATAATATACCCACCCGAGGGTATCTAAACATGCTGGTGAATTTGGAGAAATATCCAAGGCACGCTTGGAAAGCATAAGGGCTCTAGTTAAATCCTTATTAAGACAGGCCAAAACGTATCCAAGACCATTGAGGGCGGTAATATTTTCTGGTTCCATCTCCAAAACCTTTTCATATTGCTCAATGGACTTTGTATAGTCCTGTTGTAACCAAGAAATATAGGCCATGGCAGCATATACTGCACAAGGATTGTATCCAGTCTCCTTTAAGCTTCTCAATTCAAATTCAGCAAGGCGGGAACGTCCCGTAGTGGCATAAATTACTGCCAGTACAAGACGGCATTGCAGAATTCGGTCCTGCTGTACATCATCTTCAGGAATAGCTGTTACAATTTGTTCAAGATACAACAAGGCATCCTCGTAACGCTTTAACTTTGTGTAGCACAGACCGATAAAATAAATCACGTCCAAATCATTTACTTGTTCAGAAGACAAGGACTGAAAAAAATGCAAGGCTTCTGTATATTTCCCTGTCTTGTATAAGAGAATACCTTGTGAAATTAACCGTTGCTCCATTATCCTTCCTTACAAAAGCCTTACAGACTTAATTTTAAACCCTTCTCTTTCATATCATCGGCATCTGTTGGCTGAGCATGAATACGGCCGATAGAAATTAATCCTTGGTTTACAGCAGCAAAGTCACTATCGGAGCCCCCTTCTGTAGATACCTTTCCGCCTTGAAAGAAGGTATAAAAAGAACCATCGGGAGCAGTAAAGGTATCAATTGAATTATTATACCTTCGTGTAGAAAGACGGGTAAGTCTCCAACCAGCATAAGCATCTGCTGAAGGTGCATTTATGTTAACAAATACATCAGGAGAACACAAAGCAATAAGCTCGTGAAGATTTTTTCGTACAAAATCTGCCAAGGGCTTAAAATTCCACTTCGTACGAGTCTGAAAATTTTCTATGCTTAAGGCAATCCCAGGATATCCAGAAATGATGGCTTGACGAGCGGCACCACAGGTTCCTGAATAAATTACATCAGTACCAAGATTTGCTCCCTTGTTAATACCAGAAAGAATAGCATCTGGAGGACCTGGTAAAATAGTTCTCAATCCACTAACAACACAATCTACTGGCACACCAGAACAAGCATACCAACGATCCTTTTTTTTTGTGATTTTGAGGGGATCAGCCATTGAGATGGCATTGGAAATAGCAGAACGATTTTTGTCTGGTGCCACCACCCACACTTCATGGGCTGTAGCCAAACTGCGAGCTAGCTCCACAAGTCCAGGAGCATCAATACCATCATCATTGGTGATCAAAAGTCGCATAAATGAACTCCTCCAGCAGGTTCAACATCATAGCAGGATGGATGGAAACCAAAAATTCGTTCATATTCAAATAATTTTTGCTTGTAAAGCTCAGCATCCTTCTTTTGCAGGATAGTATAGGTACAACGACCAAATCCCTTTCCAGTAATTCTTGAACAACCATTGGGATTTCGTACCATAGTGGTATCAAAATTTTGAACCCGCTTTACCAACCAATCGATTTCAGGACAGGAAATAAGATACAAATCTCGCATTATGTCTTGGGAACGACTGACAGTGGTACAGAACAGGGCAAAATCATTGTTTTTTAAGGCATCTACTGCTTTGAGAATATATTTATGTTCCAACATAATGCATTTGAGACGGCGCCCCATATTCTCATCCACCACAGAAAGTACTTCATTAATTTCTGTAGTAGATTCTTCGTATTGCCAGCCACCATAGACACGGCTCTTCCGTTCCTTTAACTCTCCCAATAACAATACATTTTCAGGCTCCATAACAGAAGCCTCATTCCAGACTGAAATACGAGGAACACGAGCATCTGTTAGAAGAATTGAAACATCTTCAAACTGAAACGGTAAAATGTCATAGCTATTCGAGGCATGGTCAGTAAGGATACAGGAACCTGGCTTGGAATAGATTGCGGCAAAAATATCGGCTATATAATTTCCTGCCCCTAAAAAGAGTTTATTTCCTCGCTCAATGGCCTGTAGCATTTGGACTTCAGAACAGGTGGAACCACACAGATGCTTAATACCAAAGGCAGTTCCCACCTTCATGGCAGTGGTAATACCAAAGCCTGCTGAAGGAAGAATTTCTGACCAAATGGTAATATCCATACCATTGACAGAAAAGCCTCCCGAGGTAAAGCCGTATATCATGGCCTTGATACTATTAGCCCAACGATCCTCTTTGCGGAACTTTAAGTTTGTGAGATTACATCGCTTTCGTTCGTCCATCTGCACAAAGTTAAAACGGACCGTTACATCATCCCTCACAGAAATGGCTACATAGATTGGGAAATTCACAGCCATGGAAAGGGTTTTGTCTTTGCAGAACCAGGAATGCTCCCCGATAAGGTGAAAACGACCAGGTGCGGAAACTAATAAATCAGGTTTTTTCCCGTACTCTTTAAGATGTGCTTCTATAACTTCTTTCATTCAGTAAGACTTCCGATTATTGTTTATTCACGGATGTACATCGTGAAATCTTGCACTAAG
>JAGCMR010000075.1 GCA_017646305.1 Spirochaetaceae bacterium | reverse complement strand
CATTCGGCGGGACATCAGCCAGCTAGGAATTCGATGTGGAGCTTCCAATGGCTATCACATTCAGGAGTTGCAAGAGGCCATTGCCCAAGCTTTGGGGTCTGCTGCTAAGAATGAAGAAAAGCACCCTTGTTGCATTGTGGGGCTGGGGAAGATTGGTGCAGCGTTGCTAGAATATGGCGGATTTGCTACAGCAGGATTTCAGCTAGTGGCAGGCTTTGATCCCAGTGTAAACCGAGTGGAGCTGCTGAATGCAAGCTTTCCCCTTTATCCAGCTGCTCGCTTGGAGCAGATTGTAGAAAAAGAAGGGATAGAATATGCAATTTTGGCGGTTTCTGATGACGTGGCCAACAGCTACGGACAACGGCTTGCCCAAGCAGGAATCAAGGGAATCGTAAACTACACCAATACATTGTTGACGGTTCCCTCCACGGTAAAGGTGGAAAATATTTCGGTAATTCATTCCCTACGCCAGCTGGTGGCGGGAACTATTCAATAGAATACAGCATTGGGTGGAAAATCCCCCAAAGGAGTTTTTATGAGTCGTGTATATAATTTTTCTGCAGGTCCTTCTTGCCTGCCTGAATCAGTTTTGCAGGAAGCTGCTGCTGAAATGCTTGATTATAAGGGATCTGGTCAGTCCGTAATGGAAATGAGCCACCGCTCCAAGAACTACGAGCCCATCATTCAGGATGCAGAGGCTAGAATCCGCAAGCTGATGAATATTCCAGAAAATTATGCCGTACTCTTCTTGCAGGGTGGAGCCAGCACTCAGTTTGCCATGATTCCCATGAACTTGAAGAAGCTAGGAAAGGCTGCTTACATCGACACAGGAATTTGGTCTGATAAGGCAATCAAAGAAGCAAAAAAATATCTGACAGTAGATGTTTTGGCTTCTTCAAAGGATAAAGGATATTCTTATATTCCCCAGGTGCAGAAAATCGAAGGCGACTACGACTACGGCTACATCTGCTTGAACAACACCATCGTGGGAACCAAGTGGGCCAATCTACCAGAAATGGGCAAGCGCTCTGACGGCACCGACATCCCATTGGTAGTAGATGCTTCTAGCTGCATTTTGAGTGAGCCTGTAGACATCACCAAGTTTGGGGTATTCTTTGCAGGAGCCCAAAAGAACCTAGCACCTGCAGGTGTTACTGTAGTTATCATCCGCAAGGACTTGATTACTGAATTCCCCGATCCTTTAACCCCCACTATGTTGGACTACAAGACCCACGCTGACAGTGACTCCATGTACAACACTCCACCTTGCTACACCATCTACATTATGGGAAAGGTGCTAGCTTGGATTGAAGCAAACGGTGGTGCAGAAGGAATGCTGAAGCGCAACAAGGAAAAGGCTGACCTTTTCTATAACTATCTTGACAATAGCGACTTCTATCGCAGCCCCGTAGCAAAGGATAGCCGTTCCTTGATGAACATTCCCTTTGTTACTCAGGAAACTGACCCAGATAAGGTTACTGCCTTAAACAAGAAGTTTGTGGCAGAGGCTGCAGCTGCTGGCTTGGTAAACTTGGCTGGACACCGCTTAGTAGGAGGCATGAGAGCTTCTATCTACAATGCCATGTCCTTGGAGGGAGTAAAGGCCCTCATTGCCTTTATGGACAAGTTTGCCGCAGAGAACAAATAAAACACAAAGACAGCTACCTTGGAAAACACAACCCAAGGTAGCACAATTTTAAGGAGTTACCATGTTTAAGATTCAGACATTAAATAAGATTTCTGCCCAGGGCTTGGCTCAGCTGCCTTTGGATGACTATGAAACAGCTTCCGAGCTGCTTAATCCTGATGCAATTCTTCTTCGTTCTGCAGACATGCATTCCATGGATGTGCCAGATTCAGTAAAGGCAGTTGCTCGTGCTGGCGCTGGAACAAACAACATTCCTATTCCTGCCATGACTGAGCGTGGAATCGTTGTATTTAATACACCTGGAGCTAATGCCAACGCCGTTCGTGAGCTGGTATTGCTAGCATTGCTGATGGCAAGTCGCCCCGTAATCAAGGCTTCTGAATGGGTACAGGGCTTGGCTGGAAAGGGAAGCGAGATTCCAGATTTGGCAGAAAAGGGTAAGTCCCAGTTTGTAGGTCCAGAAATCCGTGGTAAAACCTTGGGTGTTATAGGATTAGGTGCTATCGGTGCCATGGTAGCCAACAGTGCTTCTGATTTGGGCATGAATGTAATCGGTTATGACCCATTTATTTCTGTTGATGCAGCCTGGTCCTTGAGTCGTGCCGTTGTAAAGGCTGAAACTTTGGATACCATCCTTACCAAGGCAGACTATATTTCTATCCACGTACCACAAACAGCAGAAACAAAGGGCCTTATCAATGCAGACCGCATCAAGGCCATGAAAAAGGGTGTACGTATTATTAACCTGGCTCGTGGTGGATTAGTTGTAAACGCCGACGTTTTGGAAGGAATCAACTCAGGAAAGATTGCCTGCATGGTCACAGACTTTGCTGATGAAGAGCTTTTGGGCAATGATAAGATTATTTGCTTGCCCCACCTTGGTGCCTCAACTCCAGAAGCCGAAGAAAACTGTGCCTTAATGGCAGTAAAGCAATTGCGAGATTTCTTGGAAACAGGAACTATCGTTAACTCCGTAAACTTCCCCAAGTGTAAAATTGATGAAGCAATTCCTGCTGGTGGAACACGCTTGTGTATTTCTCACAAAAATATTCCTAACATGGTGGGACAAATTACCACTGCTTTGGCAGAATCAACCCTGAACATTTCTGCCATGACAAGCCAGAGTCGTGGAGATCTTGCTTATACTGTAATCGACGTGGACACACCTGTAGATGGTGCAGCCATGTATAAGTTGGGAGCCATTCAAGGACTGATTGGCGTTCGCCCCATCGCTGGTTAAAAAAATGGAGCAAGCTAGAAGGTATTCTAACTTGCTCCTCACTCTCTCCATTTATTGACTTAAACAGGCTATCAAGGCCTCTTTCGATCTAACACCAATTTTATCATAGATATGGCTTAGGTGATTTTCTATCGTTCTACGGCTCACCCCAAGCTTGTCTGCAATTTCCGTTGTAGTATCACCAAAAGCAATCCCTTCTACAATCTTTCGTTCCTTTTTAGTTAATACTGCCATAAT
>JAGCMR010000009.1 GCA_017646305.1 Spirochaetaceae bacterium | reverse complement strand
TATGGCAACCGCAGCCACAGCCTGTAGCAAGGTGCTGTTCCTGCTGACTAGATTTTTTGAGGGCAAAGCCTTCCTTTGTAAAAGCCTTTCCCACAGGAAATTTCAGGCTATTGGCACCAAAGGTATTTGTCTTGATAATGTTGGCACCGGAGCGAAAATAATTGTAGTGGAGGATGATAATCTCCTCTTTGTGGGTAACGTTCCAGGTTTCTGGCAATTCTCCGGGAATAAGGCCTTGAGCCTGCAAAAGGGAACCCGTTCCCCCGTCAAAAAAAAGTATTTCCTTTCCAATTATATCTTTAATGCTTGTCATAAAATCTCCATAGCTGAATTTAAATAAAATTTAAACAGGGTTTTAGTATACGATAAAATGAAGTTAGAAGGGAAGGGTAGAAGGCTACTTTCCAAGGAATCTTCATTAAATCAGATACTTCTTTTCTTTGTACCCAAATGAACAAGCTCTGTACAGGATAGACTTTGCGGGCTATACTACAGCCATGGAATCACGTCTTTCCGAAACAAACCGTGAGCAAGATCGATTTCGGCTCCTGTTTTTTTCTGCATTGTGTCTCTTTTTATCCATGGTGGAATATGCCATTCCCAAGCCCTTACCCTTTTTACGACTAGGCTTGGCAAACCTGCCGATTTTGTTGGCCTTTTCCAAGCTGAAAATTAAAGATGTGGTACTTTTGGTGGTGATAAAGACCCTGGTACAGGGCTTGATTTCTGGAACTCTTTTTTCCGATGTATTTCTTTTTTCTGCTGCTGGCTCCAGTGCTGCCGCTGTGGCCATGGGGATTTTGTATTACTGTTGCGTCAGGAACAAAAAGCGGCCACTGGTGAGTTTAGTGGGAATGAGTGTGGCTGGATCCTTGGGGAACAATGGAGCCCAATTATTGGTGGCTCGCTACCTGATTTTTGGGACGGCGGCACGATACATTGCCCCAGTGCTTTTGTGTAGTGGCCTTGTAACCGGGCTGTTGCTGGGGATTTTTGCCCAGAAGTTTGTTGCCATTTCACGGTGGTACAAGAGCTTGGAGGCTGTAGCATGAAGTTACCCTCATCTTTTGCCAGAGGATGTAGCCGTTTTTGGAGCTGGCTCATTTCCCCTGCCTTGCTTTTTATTATGGTGATGGTGAGCTTTCCTGCCTTTTTGTTTCAGAAAAAGCTTGTGGTGCTGGTGGCAGAAGTCAGTGTCTTTTTTCTTTTGGCCTTGACTCGCCGTGGAAAGCTTCGGCTTTTGCCTTCTATTCTAATGATTGCAGGAATCACCTTCTTTGCCCTGTTTTCTCCTCATGGGCAGGTGCTAGTTCGCTGGGGAGCATTTACCATTACTGCTGGGGCTTTGGAAGCAGGTTTAACACGAGGCTTTACCTTGGCGGGGATGGTGTTCTTGTCCCAGTTGGCCTTGTCTCCACAGCTTCAGCTCCCAGGAAGGCTCGGTAGCTTTGTGGTGGACATGTTCGGTCTTTTGGACAAACTCACAAAGGAGCGGCTAGTGTTCAACAAAAAGAAAAAGCTTGTTGGATTAACAGAGCTTATGACTACCCTAGATGCTCATCTGTATCAGGTATACTGGAATGGGGAGCAGGCAGGAGAAGCTGAAGATAAAGCTCAAGGGACAAAATCAAAAAAGGAAGAAAGCAAGCTTACGGTGCAGGGAATTGTTGCTGCCTGTTTATTTTCTGGGATTTTATATTTACTTTTGTTTGTGTAGGTGTCTTGCCAGAAAAAATTCCTTGAGGGGAGCTTAGATTTTTGGTATTATTAAAGTAAGGAGGAAAACATGTCATTGTTTGAAAAGAAAGAGACAATCTTTAAGGAACGGAACAAGCCGCTTTGGACAAAAATAAAAGAAGGCTTAAAGGCTGCGGACATAAAAGCTTCCTGCGGTTCCTACGATGTGGAGCCACCCTTTGTAGGCTGTGGCTGTAAGTTAGACGTTCGTGATTTTAGTGGCAACGGAAAGATTGATCGCAAGATGTATTTTATTGACGTAAAGGTTTCTCAGTTGGAGGAGGCTCGTTCTGTAATGGAGCAAGTACGAGCTCAAAATATTGAGTTGGAATTAGGTGAAAAAGTAAAAGTTAGTTACTACTAACTCTTGACAAAATCCACTTAATTCGATACTTTTAGAATCAGTTAGCAAAGAGTAACTAAAATCTTTGTTAACTGATTTTTTTGTGTCATGAGTTAGATTGAGGTAACTCATGAAGAAGTATTCGCAAGGTTTTGAGGAAAAGAGTGCGTATAAAAGATCATCTTCCCACCATCATACTTGTTGCTTTGTTGGTGATTTTATCTATCGTATCTATTTTTGTAGGAGTGCTGGACGTTAATTTGTCTGGCTTGTTCCAGGGTGATACAGAACAGCTGGAAGTCTTAGTTATTTCCCGTCTCCCACGTCTTTTAGCCATTCTTTGTACAGGAATTGGCATGAGTGTTTCTGGTTTGATTATGCAGCAGCTATGTATGAATAAGTTTGTGTCTCCCACCACAGGAGCCACCATCACCTCTGCTCAGCTGGGAATTCTTATTGCTTTGCTGTTTATGCCACAATCTACCTTGTGGAGCCGAGCCTTGTTTGCCTTTGCCTGTGCCATTGCAGGAACTTGGATTTTTGTGTGGTTTATCCAGCGGATTCAATTTAAGGATGTGATTATGGTTCCCCTTATCGGAATCATGTTTAGTAATGTAATTGGTGGCATTACCAGCTTTCTCGCCTACAAATTTGAAATGACCCAATCTCTTTCATCTTGGTTGGTGGGTCATTTTTCCATGGTGCTTCAGGGACGCTACGAGCTAGTGTACATGGTGGTACCACTGGTGATTTTAGCCTTTGTTTTTGCCAACCATTTTAACATTGTGGGTATGGGAAAGGATTTTTCCAAGAACCTCGGTGTCAATTACAATTTGGTGCTCTTTATGGGCTTGTCCATTGCGGCATTAATTACTGCCAGCATTGTGGTGGTGGTTGGGTCAATTTCCTACATCGGCTTGATTGTGCCAAACCTAGTGGCCATGTTTAAGGGTGACAAGATTCGTGGAAC
>JAGCMR010000074.1 GCA_017646305.1 Spirochaetaceae bacterium | reverse complement strand
TGTTGCGTCAAGATGGATTTGAGGCTGATGACGTGATTGCAACCTTGGCAAAGCAGTGTTGTCAGCAGGGGCGGCCTTGTAGAATCCTTTCTGCAGACAAGGACTTGATGCAGCTAGTGGATTGCACCACAGAAATCCTCAAGCCAGATAAGGCTGGTGGCTGGGAAGTGGTGGGAGCTACTGGTGTGGAGGCAGAGTGGGGTGTTCCACCAGAAGGAATGCTTGATTTACTTTCATTGATTGGAGATACCGCCGATAACGTGCCAGGTGTGCCAGGAGTTGGTATCAAAACTGCCCTCAAGCTTTTGGGAGAATACGGAAGCTTGGATGGTATTTATCAACATGCAGATGAAATCAAGGGGGCCATTGGCAATAAGATTCGGGATGGCAAGGATTCAGCCTATTTTTCCAAGGATTTGATTGCCCTCCGTTACGATGTGCCACTGGAAGCTTCTATTGATTCTTTTTCCACCGAAAACTTGAATTATCAAGCTGCAGCAGATTTGTTGATGAAGCATGGTGTTCTTGCAGTGGGCAAGCAATATGCCACTGTTGCAGGAGAAGCTTCTGGGGAAAAGAAGGAGGCCGTTGCAGAAGAATCTTCTCAAGATACTGAAACACAAGACTTTAGCCAAGAATTTTCCAGCTTTCGTAAAAATGTTGGCAACTACAGTGCAGTAACTGATGGAGCCCAGCTACAGGAATTTATCGACCAGGTGCTGGCTAGTCCAGAAAAAATTGTAGCCTTTGACTGTGAAACTGACGGCCTTAATAGTCGTGAGGCTGCCTTAGTGGGCTTTTCTCTTTCCTGCCGTTCTGGTGAGGGCTTCTACATTCCCTTAGTGTGTGGCGACGGGCTTTTGGCTGGCAATTTAATCAGTAAAGCAGATGCCCTCGCCCAGCTGCAACGGCTTTTTGGCAACAAGGATTGTACTGTCATCATGCATAACGGAAAGTTTGACTATCAGGTGCTGTGCTGCAACGGACTTCCCCAGCCTCAGTGTTTGATTTGGGATACCATGGTGGCTGCCTGGCTGTTGGAGCCTGAACGTTCCTCCTATTCCTTGGAATCTCTGGCAGCAGGAAAGCTGGGCTTGGAAACCATTTCCTTTGATTCCATTGTTTCAAAGGGTTCTACCTTTGCAGATTTAACCTTGGATCAGGCTGTTCCCTATGCTGCAGAAGATGCAGACCTTACCTGGCAGCTGTATCAGCTTTTTAAGCCTCGTTTGGAGCAGACCAATCTACTTAAGCTCTTTTTGCAGCTGGAAATGCCTGTGCTTCCTGTGTTGGCCCAAATGGAACTTTGTGGTATTCATATTGAAGGTCATGAATTAGAAGCTTACGGACAAGAACTATCCCAGGAAATTGCTCACATTCAAGCTGAAATCTACGAAATTGTGGGTCACGAGTTCAATATTGCTTCTACAAAGCAGCTTCAGCAGGTGCTTTTTGAGGAACGGGGCTTGCCTACTGGTAAAAAAACAAAGAGTGGCTATTCCACCGACACTAGCGTTCTGGAAACCCTCGCTGCCTTGGATGTGGTGCCACGAAAAATCCTTGAGTTTCGGGCAAAGTCAAAGCTCCTTTCCACCTACGTGGAAACCTTACCAAAAATGGCTGACAGTCAGGGGCGCATTCACACAAGCTTTATACAAACAGGAACTGCCACGGGCCGTCTTTCAAGTCGTGATCCCAATCTCCAGAACATTCCTGTTCGAGATGAGGAGGGACGTCGCATTCGTTCGGCCTTTACGTCCAGCTCTGACAAGGTGTTGATTTCTGCCGACTATTCCCAGATTGAGCTAGTGCTTTTGGCCCACCTGTCCCAGGATGAAGGCTTGTGCTCCGCCTTTATGAGTGGCATTGACGTACACAAGGCTACTGCCGCCCTGATTTTTGGAGTGGCTGCCGAGGATGTAACGGCAGAAATGCGTCGTACTGCAAAAACCATTAACTTTGGTGTTATGTATGGCATGAGTGCCTTCCGCCTTTCCAATGAGCTGGGGATTCCCCGTGGACAGGCCCAAAACTTTATCGAAAAATATTTTGCCACCTATGCTGGAATTAGCCAGTTCAAGGAAGCTACAATTTCCCAGGCAGAAGAAAAGGGCTATGTGGAAACTATTATGGGGCGCCGTCGCTATATTCCTGCCATCAATAGCCGCAACAAGCTGGAAAAATCAGGGGCGGAACGAATTGCGGTAAACACTCCTATTCAAGGTTCTGCTGCAGACATTGTAAAAAAGGCCATGCTGGATGTTACTGCCTTGTTAAAAAAAGAAGGCTGCTCCGCCCAGCTTTTGCTTCAGGTGCACGACGAATTGATTTTTGAATGTCCCAAAGCAGAAGCTGAGTCTGCTGCTGCTTTGATTCGGCAAGGAATGGAAGCTGTGGTGGAACTGAGAGTTCCCCTCAAAGTTTCTGTGGAAATTGGACCACGATGGGGCGACTTCCACTAAAATTTTAAGGAGAAAATCATGGGTAAGGCTTACAATCAAGATAAGAATCGGTGGGAAGGGCGACAGTTGCCTGTTATCTGTGTAACAGGTCCCATGGCTGCAGGAAAAAACCTTGCCTCAGACATACTTGCTTCCAGGGGCTGGGCCTGTGTTGATGCAGACAAGGTGGCTCACAAAGTCCTAGACCTGCTGAAGGATGAGATTGTAGCCTTACACAGTGAAAAGGCTCAGAAGTTAGGAATCCAGCTGGTGAATCAGGATGGCAGCTTGAATCGGCGGGGTATTGGGATACTGGTGTTTGATGATGAGCTTGCTCTGCAGCGTCACGAAGCACTAGTGCATCCCATGGTGGAGCGGTTGCTGGAGGATTTTGTGGCGGAACATCCAGAGGAGCCTGTGGTAATTAACGCCACGGTTTTGTACAAAACTCACATCCTGAATAAATGCGATGCCATCCTTTTTATTGATGCCCCTATGATACTGCGATTTTTCCGAGCTCGCAATCGAGACCACATGGCTGCAAAGCAAAT
>JAGCMR010000073.1 GCA_017646305.1 Spirochaetaceae bacterium | reverse complement strand
GGAAATAGAGAAAAGTTGCCATAAGCTAACAAGGCAAATTTATCATATTCACCAATAATTCACAGAACAGCATCCTAGGAAACAGGGGAACAGGAGCTGCATCTTGAGTGGTGGGGAACACAAATTTATCTAGGGAATCTGGGGACCCCTCCCCAGTTTCCCAAAATAATTTTTGTGGGTGTTCCCCACCACTCTGGCTACTATTCGTGGGGTTCCCCTGCTTCCCACCTGTTGCTGATTAGGGGGTATTATTATAAATTAGGTGTAGTAGGGGCTTCATTACCATCAATTGTACCAAAATTGTCAAATGTTCCGACATAACAAGCTAAACCACCACCACGTATATCAGCTCTATTTTTTGTAATTGTGCCTTTGTTTGTTAAATGCGGCATAGCACTCGGATCATCCGTATTCCGAAGGATAACACCACCACCAATTTGAGCAGAATTTTCTTCAATTTTTACATTTTGTTCTATAGTGACGTTACCATCTCCCAAACAAATTCCACCCCCCTCATACTCAGCGGTATTAGAAATGATAGTAGAGTCTTGAATTGTTATAATGCCACCCGAAATAAACAAACCACCACCGTAATCAGCAGTTCCACCAGTTATGTACAGGTTCTCTATAGTTAGCGTAAGATTTCCATTGGTAGGAGCTATTTTAAACACACGTTTCGTGTTGTCTGCATTGATAGTGACACCACCAACGGATTTTATGATTAGATTCAGATCTTTTGATGGAGTAATGTTAATGAGGCTGTCAGTATTATTAGAGGAAGCATGGCTAGTATTATAATCTGCCTGAATAACAATGGTGTACTGATTTGTTCCGTCATTGGCAGCGTAAATTTTTTCCAGAGCCTTTTCCATGGATTTAACGGGATCTGCTTCTGAACCGTAATTGGAATCACTGCCAGCAGGGCCATTTACATATATCTCCTGTGACCATTGTGCCGTAAGAGTTGTATCTTCTGTTATGGGCTTGGAAAAATCATAGGGATTATTAGAACTATCTAACCAGCCTGCAAATAGCCATCCAGTTTTCTCTGGTGTAGCCAACTTAGACTTGTCAATGACACGCCCTTCTTGGACACGTTGCTGAGTCTCATTTCCATTAAAATCACCACCATTTCCTTCCAAGGTAACAGTATAATAAATTACCGTGTCAGCAGGAACTGTCACTCCGCTGATAATGCTTGGACCAGAAATACCCTCGCTATCCACTGCAGCAATTTGAACACTTTTGTTGCCAGTATTATACCAATAGACTCCATTACCATCGTTATTGATTTTATCCTTTTCCTGTCGTACACCATCAATGGAAAACCATTTTACTGCATTAGGATCAGTATCACTGGAGGGAGTATAGGGCCACTTCCAGTAGAGGTTTCCATCATTATCTGCCTTCCAAACATCTCCCTTTCCTAACTCCGTAAAAACCCCATTCTCATCCTTGATCATTCTCTGTGGTTCTGCAGGTGGAGTATTGTACCGGAGGGTCATTCCCATAATTTTGCCTACACTGACTCCTGTATCTTGGCGAACGGGACAAAAATTTACGGTAAAATCCGTATGCTCCAAAGAGCTAGTGGCTGGGGCCACTTGTACTTGTAGAACGGTAGCTTCCTCGGCAATAATAGAAACTTGATTTTGTACGGCAGCAGTAACCTGTACCGAGGAATTACTAGAAAGGTCTCCAATGCTTTCAGCAATGTCAAAGCCTTTGGGATTAATCATATATCCTGAAAAGATAGGAGTAGAAGCTACTGAAATAGTACTCATTCCTGCATCATTTTTTGTTATAGAAACACCGCTCACTTCCACTCGGCCAATCTGTACTGTACTTGACCAGTATTCCAGATAGCCCTTCCAGTCCTGATACCACATATCACAGGAAGTTAAGCATAGGAAAACCCCTAAAAGAGTCATGATTACAATATTTTTTTTTACTCTTGCGAACATTGGCTGATTCCCACAGTTCATATTTAATTTTACATATTTTATCACGATTTCTTCCTATTGGCTAGTTTTTCTTACAAAGATATAGAAATTTTTCTCCCAGTTCCCCTTATAAGTTTCTCTTTCACAATTATATTCCCTATGATATACTGCCACCATGAAAAAGAAATCCCTGCTGGCGGCGGGAGCCCAGCTTTCCGTCTTAACCCTTATTTCCCGTATTTTGGGGCTTATCCGAGAAGCCACCAAGGCCGCCTTCCTTGGCACCTCTGACTTAGCAGATGCCTTTGGTATTGCCTTTATGATTCCCAACCTGTTC